>JAFSTR010000035.1 GCA_017445665.1 Butyrivibrio sp.
ATATCAGCGGCAAGACAGTAGTTGTTTCTGGTGCTGGAAACGTTGCTATCTACGCTATCGAGAAGGCTCAGCAGCTCGGTGCTAAGGTTGTTACATGTTCTGATTCAACAGGATGGATCTATGATCCTGAAGGAATTGATGTTGCACTTCTTAAGGAAGTTAAGGAAGTTAAGAGAGCAAGACTTACAGAGTATGCAGCTGCAAGAAAGTCAGCTGAGTACCACGAGGGCAAGGGTGTATGGTCAGTTAAGTGTGACGTTGCTCTTCCTTGCGCAACTCAGAACGAGCTTCTTCTTGATGATGCTAAGCAGCTTGTTGCTAACGGCGTTCAGGCTGTATGTGAGGGTGCTAACATGCCTACATCTATCGAGGCTACTGAGTACCTCCAGAGCAACAAGGTTCTCTTTGTTTGTGGTAAGGCTTCAAACGCAGGTGGTGTTGCAACATCAGCTCTTGAGATGAGCCAGAACAGCGAGAGACTTTCATGGACCTTCGAAGAGGTTGATGCTAAGCTTAAGCAGATCATGGTCAACATCTACCACAACATTGATGATGCTGCCAGAAAGTACGGCATGGAAGGCAACTACGTTGCAGGTGCTAACATTGCAGGCTTCCTTAAGGTTGCTGAGGCAATGAAGGCTCAGGGTATTGTTTAATAATACATCAGAGATCATCAGGGCCGGAGCTTATTGCTCCGGCCTTATTTTATTTTACCGGTGCGGTGTGGTAAGATATTCATTGGAAATTTAAAGCTTTAAGGACTGATAGGGATTATGAGACGACTGGTTGAATCTGTAAAAAGAGTGGGAAGATTTCTTTTCGATAAAGAGACCCGCTTTAATTATCTTTGTATTCTGGGGGCTTACAATGGCCTTAGTGATGAAGCTTTTTTGAAAAAGAAATTTAAGATTGCCATGGGATATGAGCCTGATCTGGAGAATCCCCTGACATATAGCGAGAAGCTCCAGTGGCTTAAGCTCCATGACAGAAGAGACATATATACCAGGATGGTGGATAAGCACGAGGTAAAGGCTTTTGTGCGTGATCTTATAGGAGAGGAGTATGTGGTCCCCGAATACGGATGCTGGGATCATTTCGATGATATTGATTTTGATGCTCTTCCCGATAAATTCGTTCTTAAGTGCACACATGATTCCGGAGGCATCTATATCTGCAAGGATAAGGCGGGAATGGATAAGGGTGCTGTTAAAGAGTTCATGGAAAAGAGACTTAGCAGAAATTCATACATCTTTGAGAGGGAATGGCCCTACAAGAATGTTAAGCCAAGGATACTTGCAGAGAAGTATATTGAAGAGATAGCAAGTGACGACCTTAAGGATTATAAGTTCTTTTGCTTTGATGGTAATGTTCCTTATCTGTTTGTGGCATCGGAGAGAATGGGAGATAGTGAGACCAAGTTCGACTTTTTTGACAGAGAGTATAATCACCTGGATCTCATAAACGGCCATCCAAATGCCGCTGTAATCCCGGAAAAACCCCGTAATTTCGATCTGATGCTGGAATTGTCAGAGAAGATGTCTAAGGGTATTCCACAGGTCAGAATAGACTTTTATGACACGGGAGAGCATGTCTATTTCGGTGAATTTACTTTCTCACATTGGGGAGGAACCAAGCCCTTTGAGCCGGAAAAATGGGACAGGATCTTTGGGGACTGCATCAAACTTCCCACTAAGACACATGAATAAAAATATACCGGAGACAGTTATCTGACTGCCTCCGGCTTTTTGTTCAAAGCTTTATTATTCTTTTGCTGATTCTTTTAAGAGCTTTTGTATCTCTGCTTCAGTTTCAAGGCTCATAACCTTAGCTGTGAGTTCGTCTGCATCCTTCTTGGTCCATTTGGAGATGATGCATCTCGCTGTAAGAACAAGTACCGGATTTACAGAAAACTCTGTGAGACCGAAGGAGATAAGGAGCGGTATCATCAGCGGATCTGCAGCAGCTTCACCGCACATTCCAACAGGTATTCCCGCTTCTACACCACATTCTATTATGTGCTTGATAGAACGCAGAACCGATGGCTGGAAGGTGGAGTAAAGATATGCTACATCAGCATTTCCTCTGTCAACGCTCATGGTGTACTGTGTAAGATCATTGGTTCCGATGGAGAAGAAATCGGATTCCTTCGCAAGGAGATCAGCAATGAGAGAAGCAGAAGCTGTCTCAATCATGCAGCCAATCTCGATATCTTTGTCGTAGGCAATTCCCTTCTCATCGAAGTCCTTTTTGATCTCAGAAACCATCTCTTTTACCGCACGGATCTCTTCCACGCAGGTAACGAGAGGAACCATGATCTTAACCTTACCGAAGGCGCTGGCTCTTACAATGGCACGGAGCTGGATCATATAGTTGTCTCTGTTGCCGAGACAGTACCTGACTGCTCTGTATCCAAGGAAAGGATTCTCCTCTTTCTTGATGTTAAGGTAAGGGATGTCTTTATCACCGCCTACATCAAGAGTTCTGATTATCACCGGCTTGCCACCAAGAGTCTCAGCTGCCTCTTTATAAGCTGCAAACTGCTCATCCTCTGTAGGCATCTTAGTGTTGTCCATGAACAGGAACTCTGAGCGGAAAAGACCTACACCCTCGCCGTCACATTCCACGGCCTTTTTGGCATCCTTTGGAGTTCCGATGTTGCAGAAGAGCTCCAGATTTATTCCGTCTGCTGTCACAGTCTCTTTTCCAAGGAAGCCCTTTAGCTCTGACTGTTTCTTGATGTAGTCCTCGCGCTTTATGATGTACTGAGAAAGGATATCTCCCTCAGGATTGATGTATACGTGTCCTTCTGTTCCATCCACAATGGCTGTGTCCTTGTCTTTTACAAGAGTGGTAATATCAGGAACGGAGAGAACAGCAGGGATCTCAAGTGCTCTGGCAAGGATAGCGGAGTGGGAGGTCTTGCCTCCGACCTCTGTTATGATACCGGCCACATTCTCCTTGACTATCTGTGAAGTCATGGACGGAGTAAGGTCTTTTGCCACAAGAATTGTTCCGGGAGCCACCTTACTGATGTCGATATCCTCTATGCCGAGCAGTATCTTGAGAAGGCTTACTTTGATATCGCTGATATCGGAAGCTCGCTGACGCATCATGTCATCATCCATCTTTGAAAACATTCCGATAAACATGTCGCAGACCGCTTCTACTGCAGACTCCGCGCACTGACCTGCAGCGATCATCTTACCCATTTCTCCTGACATGGAGGGGTCAGACATCATTACAAGGTGTCCCTCAAGGATTTCAGCTTCCTTGGGACCGATGCGCTTTCTGATATCTTCAGCCATTTCGGCAGTCTCTTTTTTGAATTTCTCGACAGCGCTATCAAAGCGCGCTTTTTCGCTTTCAGTGTCTTCAACTTTGACAGCATCGTACTTAAGCTCATGCTCAGCTATAACACAGATGCTGCCGATTCCGATTCCGCGTGATGCGGCGATTCCTTCATACATTTCAGTCTCCTAATCCACTTTCAACAAGTTCAACAGCTTTTTTAAGTGCATCCTGTTCGTCAGCGCCGTCGCACTGGATCTCAATCTCAGCGCCGCATTTGATGCAAGCGCTCATGAGCATCATAACGCTCTTTGCATCATAAGCTGTTCCGTTGAAAACAACCTTTACATCGCTTGCAAAAGGTGTCATAGCCTGTGAAAAAACGCTGGCCGGACGCATGTGCATTCCCTGTTCGTTTGTTACTGTGATTTTCTGTGATACCATAATTAGTTTTCCTTTCTGTTATTCAAACAAATAATAAAGCTGTTAGTTTATTTTATGCTTCCTGAGCATTCTTTTTAAGAATACCAAGAAGAAGACATCCTACTGCAGATCCTACTAAAAGAGCTACCAGGTACATTGCAACGTTTCCTACTACAGGGAATACGAAGATTCCGCCGTGAGGTGCCATGAGTGTGCACTTGAAGGCCATTGAGAGAGCACCTGCAACTCCTGATCCAACAAGGAGTGAAGGAATTACATGAAGAGGATCAGCTGCTGCGTAAGGGATAGCACCCTCTGTGATGAATGAAAGACCCATGATGAAGTTAACGGGGCCTGACTTTCTCTCAGCTGCAGTAAATTTATTCTTGAAGAAGATAGTTGCAAGAGCGATGGCAATAGGAGGAACCATTCCGCCTACCATGATGGCTGCCATGATCATGTAACCTGTCTCGTTCTGGTTGGCAAGTGAAGCAAGACCGAAAGCATAAGCTGCCTTGTTAAGAGGGCCACCCATATCGGTTGCCATCATTGCTCCAAGAAGAGCACCAAGGATGATAATCGATCCGTCTGACATTCCTGTAAGAACACCTGAGATCCATGCGTTAAGTGCGCCAACAACCGGGTTGATAAGGCACATAACAAGACCGATGAGAAGTGTTCCGATGAGCGGGTAAATAAGTACAGGCTTGATTCCCTCAAGGGCAGCAGGAAGACCCTCACATAGCTTGCGAAGACCAAGAACAATGTAACCACCTACAAATCCGGCTACAAGAGCACCGAGGAAAGCAGAAGGTACATCACCGCCGGGAGCTGCAAATGTAGCACCGGTTGAAGCAAGATAACCGCCTACGAAACCAACTGCAAGACCTGGACGGTCAGCAATACTCTGAGCAATAAAGCCTGCAAGGATAGGAAGCATGAAGCCGAATGCAGCGCCTCCTATTGACTTGAACCATGCTGCTACAGGTGTGTTTGAACCGAAGTTGCTCGGATCAATTGAGTAGTCATCGAGAAGGAATGCAATAGCTATAAGTATTCCACCACCGATAACGAATGGAAGCATGTGTGATACACCGTTCATAAGGTGTTTGTATGCTTTTCTTCCAGCGCTCTCATTAGATGTATTCTCGGCCTTTGTAACAGTACCTGTGTGATGATAAACAGCTACATCGCCTGACTGAGCTTTTTTGATGAGATCCTCGGGACCGTGAATGGCTTCTTTGGTTGATGCGATGATGACTTTCTTTCCATCGAATCTTCCCATTTCGATATTCTTGTCGGCTGCAACGATAACAACGTCTGCTTCACGAATATCAGCTGCTGAAAGAACATCTTTGGCTCCGCCGGAACCGTCTTTTTCCACCTTGATATCAATGCCCATCTCTTTAGCCTTGAGCTCAAGAGACTCAGCTGCCATGAAGGTGTGAGCGATTCCTGTAGGGCAGGCTGTAACACCGACAAGCTTTTTGACGGAAGGAGCGGCAGGAGCAGCAGCGGCAGCTTTTTTAGCAGCTTCCTCAGCGTCTTTTTCAGCTTCCTTTTTATCAATTATTTCAAGGAACTCGTCGGGAGTTTTAGCATCAATGAGCTTTTGTGAAAAACTCTGATCCATAAGAAGTGTCATCAGCTTGGAGAGCACTTCAAGGTGTGTGTCTGCTGCGGTATCCGGAGCAGCGATCATGAAGAACAGCTTGCTTGGATTGCCGTCGAGTGACTTGTAATCAATTCCGGAAGGAATTGTGATGGCTGTAACGCCTGCGCTTGCTACAGCGGCTGATTTTCCGTGGGGAACTGCTATTCCCATGCCTACTGCGGTAGAACCCTTCTCTTCTCTGGCGAGGATTGCTTTCTTAAATTCCCCCGCATCTTTCAAGTTGCCAACCTTTGTGTGAAGCTCGATGAGCTTGTCGATGGCTGCGTTCTGGTCGGCGGCGTTGACATTAAGTTCAATGCCATCCTTTCTTAGTAAATCTGTGATTTTCATAGACCCTCCTTTTGCGGCATTATTGCCTACATAGTATCCCCTTTACAAAATCTTTTCCTTTTTAAAGATTTTTATAAAGCTCTAGAATTGCTTCTCCTGTGGCGAGATCGTCTGAGAATGCAGTAGCACTTCCTGCTGCGGTACCCATCTTAAGAGCTTCCTCATAACTCCTGTTTTTGAAGTAACCGGCAATGAAACCTGCCACCATTGAATCTCCGGCGCCAACTGAGTTCTTGACCTTGCCCTTTGGAACCCCGATGCGGAACTTCTCACCGGTCTCGGCTATGAGCATTGCTCCGTCACCGGCCATGGAGATAAGCACGTTCCTTGCACCAAGCTCCTGGAGCTTCTTGGCATGGATCTCAATCTCGTCATCAGTTTTAAGCACTGTGCCAAACATCTCACCAAGCTCGTGATTGTTAGGCTTTATTAAGAATGGATGATATTTAAGGACATTTTTTAAAAGATCCTTTGTCGCATCCACAACGACATCAACTTTTTTATCTGCCACCAAAGCGATGAGCTTTTCATAGACATCATTAGGCAGAGAGTTCGGAATACTGCCCGCCAGGATGATCATATCCCCATCCTTAAGGCCGGCAACCTTGTCAAAGAGCTTTTTGCGCGCCTCTTCGGGAATCCTTGGACCCTGAGCGTTTATCTCCGTTTCAGCCTCGCCTTTGATCTTTACATTGATCCTTGAGATGCCCTCATCCAAATGGATGAAATCTGCGATGATGCCCTTTCCGATAACGCTTTCCTCAATAGCCTTACCGGTAAAGCCTGCAGTGAATCCAAGAGCTGTGCTCTCAAGGCCGAGATTTTTAAGGATTGTTGAGACATTAATTCCTTTGCCACCGAAGTAACAGTCCTCTGAGTCTGACCTGTTGGTCATTCCGGGAAGGAGCTTGTCGTTCATTCTTACGATGTAATCAATGGCAGGATTAAATGTAACCGTATAAATCATTTGTGCCTCCCTTTTTATTCAACTACCTTGATAATGGTTTTACTGTGGTAGTTCTTGCCGACTTCTTTGTCGGTGATAATGCAGCAACTGGTGATGTCTGCAAAAGTAACTGAACTTATCTGCCCGAACTTGCTGTGATCTGCAAGAATGTAGGAGATATACGCGTGCTTTACCGCTTCCTCCTTGACCAGGGCTTCATCAACATCAGGAGTGGTGTATCCGGCGTTTATGGATATTCCGTTGGTGCCCATGAATGCTTTGGTAAAGTGATATTTTCTGATTCCTTCGATACAGTCCGGACCGATGATGGCCTCTGTGGATGCCTTGCACCTTCCGCCGATTATCATGGTATTGAGGTTCTTCTCCAAAAGCTTTTTGGCATGAACGATACCGTTGGTGATGTATTTGGCCTTGGTGTTTTCTATGTACTTGATCATCTCCAGAGTAGTGGTACCCGAGTCGATGTAAACGAAGTCGTCGTCATTGATCAGAGACGCTGCATATCTGCTTATAAGGTCTTTTTCCTGAACGTTTAAAGTGGCCTTGGCCGATACTGTGGGCTCCAGAGTATTGACATCGCTTGCTGAAAGTGATGTGGCACCTCCAAAGACCTTAAGGATCCTGCGTTCATCGTGAAGCACCGAAAGATCTCTTCTGATGGTGGCTGCCGATGCATCAAACTCATCCATGAGCTCGGTTACCGTAACGGCGTTCTTTTCATTTATATATTGGACTATCAGATCCCTGCGTTCCTGAGTGAGCATTTACAGTTCCTCCAAACATAGTCAGCTATCTTATAGTTAGAGAATAACACCAGAAAAAATCAAAATCAATCAAAATAAATCACAAATAATCAATTAAGATTTTATTAAATAATCACAAATTAATATTAAATGATAAAAATCAATCACCCGGTGATCACCCTCAAAAATCATAAGATAATCTAAAAAAAGCATAAAGCTTTGCTTATAACCGTAAATCTGCCTTTACAAAAAGCGCAAAAATAAACTAAAATAGAATAGGATTCTGTACAAAAAACAATTGGAGGTGACTGACTTTGGAAGAGTTTACACTGAATAATGAACAGATAGATATTCTCGGTGAGATTGCAAATATCAGCATGGGTAATTCGGCTACAACACTCAGTATGATGGTAAACAGAAAAGTTGACATTACCACTCCGAACGTTAAGATCATAAAGAGAAGCGAAGCTCTTGATGACTATGAAAAGACATGCATTTTTGTTCAGATCCATTATGTAAAGGG
>JAFSTR010000036.1 GCA_017445665.1 Butyrivibrio sp.
AAGGCTCTTAAAAGATCCAGCTCTCTGTCTACATTACGGCTGTTGCAGATGATACCGCCAAGTCTTACACCGCCTTTGTTAGCGTACTTTGCAATACCTTTGCTGATGTTGTTGGCTGCATAAAGAGCCATCATCTCGCCGCTGGCTACGATATATATCTCTTGGGCCTTGCCCTCACGGATCGGCATTGCGAAACCGCCGCATACAACGTCGCCAAGAACGTCATAGAAAACAAAATCAAGATCATCGGTGTAAGCTCCCTGAGCTTCCAGAAGTCCGATGGAAGTGATGATACCTCTTCCTGCGCATCCTACGCCGGGCTCAGGGCCGCCGGACTCAACGCACTTTGTGCCCTTGTAACCGATCTTTATGATCTTTTCAACGCTGACATCGTCTCCCTCTTCACGAAGGGTATCAAGAACTGTCTTCTGTGCCAGACCTCCAAGAAGAAGTCTTGTGGAATCTGCCTTAGGATCACATCCTACAACCATTACTTTTTTTCCAAGTTCTGCCAGTCCTGCTGTCAGGTTCTGTGTTGTCGTCGATTTACCGATTCCACCTTTTCCGTAAATCGCGATCTGTCTTAAATCGCCCATTTTTCAAATCTCCTCTTTTTCATTTTTAGTTTTGTGTAAACCCTGCTTTTTCTGCCAATTTTGGCTATAAAAAAGGAAGGTCCACTCATAATCCCATTCAAATAACAATAATGAGATAAAAGTGAACCTCCGGTTTTCCGGTCGGTAATCTGTATGCTAGAATTACGACTAATTTTCAGTTAAGAATGACCTTTATCAGTTGTTGAACAAAGGTGTTGAGAGATATCTGTCACCTGAGTCAGGAAGAAGAACTACGATGTTCTTGCCCTTATACTCTTCTCTCTGTGCAACGATGCTTGCTGCCTTAAGGGCTGCACCGGATGAGATTCCTACCAGGATTCCCTCTGAAAGTGCGAACTCACGACCTTCCTTGAATGCATCGTCGTTGTCGATGGCGATTACTTCGTCATAAACCTTAGTATTAAGAACGTCAGGAACAAATCCTGCGCCGATACCCTGAATCTTGTGTGCTCCGGCTGTTCCCTTTGAAAGAACCGGGCTGGTTGCAGGCTCAACAGCAATAACCTTGACATCAGGATTCTTCTCCTTGAGGTACTCGCCTACTCCTGTGATTGTTCCGCCTGTACCTACACCTGCGATGAATACGTCAACCTTTCCGTCTGTCTGCTCCCAGATCTCAGGACCTGTGGTTGCTTTATGAATTGCAGGGTTTGCAGGATTTACGAACTGTCCCAGGATGATAGCTCCGTCAATTTCCTTCTCCAGCTCCTCTGCCTTCTCGATGGCACCCTTCATTCCCTTGGCTCCCTCTGTGAGAACGATCTCTGCGCCGTAGGCCTTAAGAAGTGTTCTTCTCTCTACGCTCATGGTATCAGGAAGAGTAAGGATTGCTCTGTATCCCTTTGCTGCTGCCACAGCTGCAAGACCGATACCTGTGTTTCCTGAAGTTGGCTCGATGATTGTTGCACCGGGCTTGATCTTTCCGGTCTTCTCTGCTTCCTCGATCATGTTAAGGGCTACTCTGTCCTTTACTGATCCTGCAGGATTGAGGTACTCCAGCTTTGCCAGGATTGTTGCTCCTGTGATTCCTGCTCTCTTGCTATAGCCGTTAAGCTTAAGAAGAGGTGTATTTCCTATAAGTTCAATTGCGCTTTCTTTAATGTTTGCCATATTGTTTATCCCCTTTCAAAATCTGTTTTGTTCTTGATAAATGAATCATAGCACAGGGCTATGTCGGTGAAAATCATGTAAAACTTATTGCCAGATATAAGCAAAACTTGTTGCCTGAAAAGTTTTCCTTATCACTCACTTATAACTGAACGCTAATTGTCTCAAGAAGCTTTAAGTACTTGTCCAGCTTGTCTAAAGAAGCTGCCACGGGCCCCGGTATCTGAAATGCCGCTATGCCACGCTCCTCCAGCTCGTCCATGGCTCCCGGTCCTATCTTGGCTGCAAGTACGAAGTTGCAGTCCAAAAGGGCTTCGGCGCCTTTTTTTAACTTGTCCTGATCATGATAGCCTCCCATACACACGGGAGTTACGTATCTGGCTTCAATCTCTTCAAAGCTGCCATCCTCGTCCACATCCACAATGAGAAAGCACTCGCATCTTCCAAAATGCTGATCCACGTTCCGTCCGTCTGTGGAAGCTATGGCCACTCTGTATCCTACTCTTTCCATAAATTCTTAGCTCCTTTTATGACTCCATCACAGCCCTGCCGGATTTCCCCTGAATCAGCCGTGGGAAAAGGTGTTCTTAACGTTGAGCCTTGATTTGTAAACCAGGCGGCTATACTCGGATATTCCCGGTACTCCTACTGCATCGGCCCTACAATGAGCGCAGTGCCTGAAGACCTTAATATGTCTTTCTGCTCTTTCTCTTGCCAGCTCCACCTGCTCGCAGGTAGGCTTTGGCACGTCACTTAGCTTGTGCTGAGGTATAAGAGGAATGATGTTGTACATAAGAGCTCCGGCCTCTTTTACGGTCTTTGCCACGGTTTCGATGTGCTCATCGTTGATGCCGGGAATCAGAACTGTATTTACCTTGATGGTAACTCCTGCATCAGCCACCTTTTTGATTCCCTTAAGCTGGTTCTCAATAAGGATCTTCGCGGCTTCCACACCTTCTATCTTTTCCCCGTGATAGATGATGTAATCGTTGATCTTAGCCTGGATCTCAGGATCCACTGCATTTACCGTAACCGTAAGGGTGTCAATTCCTGTGGCGATAAGCTCATCCGCCCTCTCATATAAGAGAAGGCCGTTGGTGCTCATACACTTAAGGAGTTCCGGATACTCTTTTCCTATATGACGGAAGGTCTCTAAAGCATAATCCGTTGCCAGTGTATCTCCCGGTCCTGCTATTCCGGCCACCTTTATGGATGGTACCAGCTCTATCGCTCTTCCGATAAAAGTAGTTGCCTCCTCCGGAGATATGACCTTGGATGTAACTCCCGGTCTTTCCTCTACGTCGTTGATGCTCCTGTCACAGAATCTGCAGGCAATGTTACATCCGGGACTTACGGGGAGGTGAATTCTGCCCGCATTAAATTTACAACCACCAAAGCATGGATGGTTTTTTTCTAATTCTTCATAGGTTCTAGCCATAAAAATCTCCCTTGCTGCTCTGAATTCAAAATCTGATCTTTAAGCTGGACTCCAGTTGTACGATCCTGCCATCATGTATTGTTATAAGAACACTGCCGTAATCAATGTTGTCCACCTGCTTTTTTAGTTCCTTCCAGATTGCAGTATCATCATATGTTTTCTGGTTCTTTATTATCTTTTCTGCCATAATCCACCGCCTCGTAAGATCTGTTTTTATTTCTGATCATCAGCTCTTGTATGAACCCTCTTCTACGTTGTTGAAGGAATTCATAAACTCTGTGTATTCTTCTTTGTTCTTAAATTTTGGTTTGTAACCATCCTTGATGCTCTTGGCGAGCCCTGCTCCATCCTTCAAAAGTCTGTAGGCACTTATCGCAAACATCTTAGCTGTAAGGATATAAGCTGTGTCCTCATCCACAACATCGAAGTTGTCCTGATGAAGGCCCCCCACAATGCCTCCTGTCTTGAAGGTAAGAACCGGAAGAAGGTGCTGTACATCTCCTACATCTGTAGAACCTGTTGCATGGTAGGAAGGATCAACCTCTTCAAAATTGTGATCTGTAAGCTCATCAAAAGCTTCCACCAGTTCCTTTGGAAATGCCTGGGGAATCTCAGGAAGGTATCCCGGCATGGTCTCAATGCGATAATCTGCTCCAACCGCCAGGGCTCCTGCCTTAAAGGATCTGTCGGTCTTAACTGCCGCATCAGTGAAGGCCTCAATGGTCTTTCCTCTTACCAGAGTCTCAATAACAGCTTCCTCAGGAACTACGTTTACCAGGTCGCCGCCCTTAGTAAGGATCGGATGTACTCTTACAGAGTCCTCATCCCTGAAGGTCTCACGATTTACACC
>JAFSTR010000037.1 GCA_017445665.1 Butyrivibrio sp.
TCATCTGCCTTTTTCTTTATAGCAGTCAGACGCTTATATGCAAATCTTGCAAGGGCGCTTTTTGCGTAGTATAGCTGGCAGATTGCATCGTTGGCTGAGAGGTGTCCTGTCCATCTGCCGTCCGGTATACTTCTGCCAAGAAGCTTTTCGAACTCTCCGTCGGGAACAGTCTGAACTTTGCCTGAATAATAAACAGGGAGCTCTTCTATGTTGTAAGGCAGATCCTCTGTTGTGGCAGCCTTTGAAACATTTCCGGATAGTCTGATATCAGCGCTGGAAGCTCCGATGCAGATGCTGTAGTTTCCGCCTTCAATCTCCCACTTGTTTGTCTTAACGTTCCAGTAACGGAAGGTCTTGTCATCAAATGGAATCTCAACTTTTTTACTCTCTCCGGCTTTAAGGAATACTTTTGCAAAGCCCTTGAGCTCTTTTTCCGGTCTGAATACTTTTGCATTTTCAAGCCCTACATAGAGCTGGCAAACTTCTGCGCCGTCCTTTGCCCCTGTATTCTTTAAGTCAAAAGACACTCCATCGTCAGTAACCGAAAGGTTGCTGTACTCACAGCTTGTGTATGAAAGACCAAATCCAAACGGATACAAAACAGGAATCTGCGCTTTGTCATAGTATCTGTAACCTACATATACGCTCTCTCTGTACTCCGCAGTTCTCTCCTGGCTCGGATAATATCTGTATGCAGGTGTATCCTCATATCTTCTCGGAATGGTCTCTGAGAGCTTACCTGAAGGATTAACAGCTCCTGTAAGGATATCAAGCACTGCTCCTGCTCCTGCCTGACCGTTAAGATAGCAGTGGAGCATTGCCTTAAGATAATGATGCCATGGCATCTCAATTGCAGAACCTGCGCTGATGATTCCTACAAGGTTAGGATTAACCTGCCCCAGTTCCTGAAGAAGTGTTATCTGATTCTGAGGGATTCTCATATGAGTTCTGTCCATTCCCTCAGATTCACTGTCCTCATTAAGTCCGAAGAAGAAAAGTACTATGTCAGCTTTTTTAGCAATATCAAGAGCTTCTTTTCTTGTTGTTGCATCCTCTTCTCCGGTTCTTGAATATCCTCTGCTGCTGCCGATAACCTGGATATCATAGTTGCCAACCATCTCGGAAATGGTCTCAACCTTTGTAGGATTAACCAGTGAAGAACCTGCGCCCTGATATCTTGGCACAAACGCAAAGTCGCCTATTATCGCAACCTTTGCACCGGGCTTAAGAGGAAGGATGTTTTCCTCGTTCTTTAAAAGGATTGTGCTTTCTGATGCAGCTTTCCTTGCTACTCTGTGGTGAGCGGAAATGTCAAACTCTTCTTTCCTGTTCTGGGCATTTACATAAAGAGTCATTACAGCATCAAGAAGCTCGTCAACTCTCTTATCAACGTCCGCAATGCTGATCTTTCCGCTTTCAACAGCTGCAATCAGCTCTCTTGCTGAATCAAGACCCGGATTTGGCATCTCAAGGTTTGATCCCGCAGCAACACCAAGCGCATGGTCATTACTTGCACCCCAGTCGGTTATAACGATTCCGTCGAATCCCCATTCATCTCTCAGGATATCATTCAAAAGATGCTTGTTCTCATTGGCATATGTTCCGTTAACCTCGTTGTAGGCTGACATGATGGTCTTGGCCTTACCTTCTTTTACAGCAATTTCAAAGCCGGTCAGATATATCTCTCTTAAGGTACGCTCATCAAGAACGGAATTCATAGCCATTCTGCGTAGTTCCTGGGAATTGACCGCAAAATGCTTGGGGCACGCAAATACGCCCTGAGACTGAATGCCTCTTACGTAGGATGCTGCCATTTTACCTGCAAGATATGGATCTTCTGAAAAATACTCAAAGTTTCTTCCGCAAAGAGGACTTCTCTTTATATTAAGACCCGGTCCAAGGAGCACGTTAACTCCCTCTGCCATGGCCTCTTCTCCCAGAGTCTGTCCAAGTTCTTCGCCAAGATTTGTATCCCAGCTGTTAGCTATTGTTGCTGCGGTAGGAAAACATGTAGCAGGAAGTGACGCATTAAGTCCAAGGTGGTCTCCCGCTCCGGCCTGTTTCCTGATACCGTGAGGTCCGTCCGAGCAAAAGATCGATGGTATTCCAAGCCTCTCAAAATCTCTTGTCTGCCACTCACCCTTGCCGCTTAAAAAAGCCGCCTTCTCTTCAATTGTCATCTTCTCAATGATATCTTGATATTTCATTTTTCCCTCGCTTTTTTCGTAATAACATGACCATAAAGGTCATTCATCCACTGTCAAGATTTCTTGCCGTGGATGAATGACTTTTGGCCCTGTTGCAATATTATTCCTGTGCTTTTGCAGCAGCTGCCTCTTTTTCTCTGTTCTTCTTGAAGTTCTTGCAGAAGATAGTCATAAGGCAGATCATAAGAGCTGCGAAAATCACGTCACAAACGATCATAAGAATCTTCCAGGAAGCCATTCCTGTCTTAAGATTCTCAGGTGCATAAGCGCGGCTGTTAACTACTGTGTAGAGAATGTTCTTTGTAGCCTCACGCATTGCCTGCTGAGCTCCGTTTGTATCTCTGAACTGTACATTGTTTGTAGCTGTAGGATAGTTTACAAGCATACAGTCTGTACCGTTTCTGATAGCCTGGTCAGATGACATGTAGCCATATACTCCGAAGTAGTCAGTAAGAACGAAGCCATTGAAGCCCCACTCATCTCTAAGTACTGTCTGAAGAAGCTCGCTGCATCCGCCTGCCCAACGGTTACCAATGTAGTTGAAGGAAGACATAACTGCTGTCATATCAACGTTCTTTACAGAGATTTCGAAAGGCTTAAGGTAGATCTCACGGATAGCCTGCTCGTTAGACCATGTGCAGAGCATGTCGCATCTGTTGCCTTCCTGATCGTTAAGAGCAAAGTGCTTAACATAAGCA
>JAFSTR010000038.1 GCA_017445665.1 Butyrivibrio sp.
CCCGGTCATCTCAAGAAGCTTTCTGTCGGTGCTAAGAAGCCCTTCCAGGCAGCTGAGATAGAGGATAGGAAAAACCACCATGGCGCAAATGATAACAGATATATTCCTGCTTCCGAACCATATCAGAAGAAGTATGACAAAGCTCGCCACCGGCACGGACTTAAGTGTCACAACAAAGGGCTGAAGAAATTCCCTTACGATCTCTTTGGTATACGCCAGGTAAGAGGCGAGAATACCAAGAACGGAGCCGATAAAGAACCCCAGAAGTATTCGCCAGGTGCTCTCTGCTATTGATCCCCAGAAATCAGCACTTTGTGACAGGGTTAAAAGAGCCTTCAGAGTCTCTATAGGTCCTGCCAGCAGTATTTTATTGTGGATAATAAAAGCCACCAGTTGCCAGATACATAGCCAGGCTATAACCGGAATGACTTTTTTCAAAACTTTTTTCACCTGAAATCTTCCCCCGGTCAAGCCCCGTAATAGAAATCATCTCCGGGAAGACTTCCGCCCACAGACTTGGGATCCTGCTCAAATAAAGCTTTCAGGTAACCTTCAAGGGCACTCTTCATTTCTTTTCCCGTGATACATGTTATGTTGCAGCTTGGAATTGCCTTCTTGGCAAGAGGCTCCTTGGCAATAATGCCCTGCTCCACAACAAGTGCTGCAGTTGTATCAACATCTGAAAGTGCCTTGTCG
Organism: Butyrivibrio sp.; assembly: GCA_017445665.1. Lineage (GTDB taxonomy): Bacteria > Bacillota > Clostridia > Lachnospirales > Lachnospiraceae > Butyrivibrio. The sequence continues at coordinate 697 of JAFSTR010000038.1, forward strand.
GCGCTCTCCTTGTGGTCCTTTAAAAACTCCTCTACAAGTCCCTTGTGGTCCTTGATGAATGAATTGGAAGCCACGGTAACACCTGTCACGATCTTGCAGTCAGGATTGACCTTAGCCCACTCATCATTGAGGTCAAAAGAGATCTTAAGAGCCTCGTTCTGTGCAAGAGCTGCTGTAACAAAGGGCTGCGGAAGAATAGCTACCGCATCGGCGTTCTCTGCAAATATTGAAACGATCTCTGTCGGCTCTGACTTGAACTCGAGGTTGCAATCAGTTACGCCGTTGGCATCAAGAAGATATCTGATGGTGTACTCAGGAACAGCTCCCTGTCCTGTTGCATAAACTGTTTTGCCTGAAAGATCTGCAACGGATGAGATCTGATCACCGGCTGAAATGCAGTTTAAGACTCCAAGAGTGTTGATATCAATAACAGATACACCGCCCTCTACCTTGCTGTTCATAACACAGGCAACATTGGCAGGTACAGTGGCAATATCAACCTGACCGGCAACCATAGCTGCCATGACATCAGAACCGGCTGTATACATCTCAAAGGTATAGTTGTTATCAGTTTCAGCCTTGCCGATCTTATCAACAAGATTTACAAGACCTATTGTAGTAGCACCCTTCATGCCTCCAAGGCGGATCACTGCATCGTCTTTCTTCTCTGCTGCTCCGCATCCTGTAAGTGCGCTTGCTATTGTGCCAAGAACCATGGCCAGAATTAGCGTAAGTGCTACGATTGATACTGCTCTCTTTGATTTATTAGTCACCATTTTGTTTATTAAGCCTCGTCTTTCTTTTATTTTTGGTTTATCATGCCTGCAAGATAGCCGGCACCAAAACCGTTATCTATATTGACCACGCTGACTCCGCTGGCGCAGGAATTAAGCATGGACAAAAGAGCTGCAACACCGCCGAAGGAAGCTCCGTATCCTACACTGGTAGGAACCGCAATCACAGGTACCGATGCAAGGCCCCCTATTACACTCGGAAGAGCGCCTTCCATTCCGGCAATTGCTATGATAACTCTCGCCGTCATGATCTCTTCCATCGGCTCCTTTGCAAGAAGCCTGTGTATTCCGGAAACACCAACATCGTAAAGCCTTACAACCTTGTTGCCAAAAAACTCGGCAGTAAGGGCCGCTTCCTCAGCAATTGGTATATCACTTGTTCCGCCTGTGGCAACGACTATCTTGCCATCGCCTTCATAGGGCTTATCTGAAGCTGCATGCGGAATTGAAAACTCCGGCTTGCCGGCATCCCTATAGGCTATTCCGATCCTGCTTGTCTTGTCGTAGAGGAAAGAGCTGTCTGCATTTTCAGACAGTCTGCTCTCGTAATACTGCACAGCTTCCTCTGACATCCTGGTAATAAGTACTCTGTTCTGGCTGTTACCAAGAAGTGCCTTGGATATTTCATATATCTGCTCCGGAGTCTTACCTGCGCCATAGATGACCTCAGGCTTCCCCTGCCTTATTCCTCTGTGAAAATCAGGCCTTGCAAAGCCCATGTCTTCAAAGGGCTCTTTTTTAAGGCTAAGAACAGCATCATCAACTGATATTTCACCGCTCTTAACCAGATTCAAAAGGTCTTTTACACTTCTCTCATCCATAGCAAGTCTCCATAATCAGCGCATAATAACCTAATGTATATTTTATCATACATTAAGCACCGGGCGCTGCTCTATTAATTTATCTGATCCAGCATCTTCTGAACGTCGTCGACACTCATCATGCCAAAGCTTGCAAGGCTAAGTACAGGCATCTCTTTGATCATCTTCTCAAACATCTTGGCGCCTGCTTCGCCGAGGGACTCGTCGTTTCCGCCCTCTTTGTCGTTTTCGGCAAGGACCTTGTCAATAACAGGTCCGAGGACCTCTTTTCCCTTCCTGCTCTCAAGGATGTCCTCGATAGGTGTGAAGGTGGTGAAGTTGTATGGAAGATCAACAGTTCCCTCAACATGTACGGAAATGGTGTGTCTGATATCACTCGAGGAAGCCCCTATCATCACACTGTAATCTCCGCTCTCAACATAGAAGTCATGGAGTTTGTCATTGTAGTAGGCAAAAGACCTCTTGTCCAAAGTGAATGTAACCTTCTGTGACTGTCCCGGAGCAAGTTCTATCTTCTTAAATCCCTTAAGCTCCTTGTGAGGTCTTGAAACTCTCGGATCATTCTCCGAAACGTAGAGCTGTACTATCTCTTTTCCGGCGTATCTTCCTACGTTCCAGACATCGATGCTTACATTTACAGTGTCCTTGTCTGTGATGCTCTCTTTATCTATCTCATAGTTTGAATACTCAAACTCTGTGTAGCTGAGTCCATGTCCGAAGGGGAACAGCACAGGCATTCTCTTCTTCTCATAATACCTGTAACCGATGTAGATACCTTCTGCATAGACCGGATTCCCGTGATCTCCCGGGAAGTTCAAAAAGCTTGGGTTGTCTGAGAGCTTCACCGGATATGTCTCCGCAAGCTTACCTGAAGGATTGACGTCACCCCAGAGAAGTCTTACGGTTGCTTCTCCTACTGCATCTCCTGCCAGCATCATATCAAGCACCGCATCGACACCATCAATCCATGGCATTGATACAGCTCCGCCGTTGTGAAGTACTACAACAACCTTCTTCCCAAGATGTGAAAGTTCATCAATGAGCTTGTTCTGATCCTGAGGCAGATTGATGTCGTCCCTGTCGAATCCTTCTGACTCATAGGATGCCGGAAGTCCCGCAAAGACAACTATTATATCCGCATCCTGTGCTGCCTGCACAGCCTCTTTCCTGAGATTGTCGCTGCTCTTTGGATCAAGGGTATCGTATCCTCTTGCAAAAGAAACTCCCTTGTCCCCCGCTGCATCCAGGGCATTGGATACGTAGATGCTGTTGATATGAGATGAACCCGATCCCTGATATCTGGGCCTTTTTGCAAACTCACCCACAAACAGGATCTTCTTGCCATCCTCAAGCGGAAGGGCCTTGTTATTCTTAAGAAGAACCGCGCTGTTCTCCGCAAGCTCTTTTGCCAGTGCATAATCAGCCTTACCGGTTGCATCGTCTGAGGGCTTTGCATCGAGATCAGCATTCTCTTCGTTCCAGTTAAATACATCAAGGATGCGGCTTACAGCCTTATCAACAAGAGCCTCAGAGAGCTCTCCGGACTCTACTGCTGCTACAATAGCCTTTTCGTGATCGCTGCCTCCGCCGGGCATAACAAGATCAAGACCGGCTTCTACTCCCTTGGCAGGTCCTTTTCCTGCGCCCCAGTCAGTTACTACAAATCCGTCAAATCCCCATTTATCCCTTAGGACATCAGTGAGCATATATTTGTTCTCGGAAAGATAGGTTCCGTTGAGCTGGTTGTAGGCACACATGATGGACTTTGGATGAGCTTCTTTTACCAGAATTTCAAAGGCCTGAAGGTATATCTCATGAAGCGTCCTCTCATCGACGATGGAATTGCCGGACATTCTCCTGTATTCCTGATTATTGGTTGCAAAGTGCTTGGGACAGGCTGCAACACCCTTTGACTGTACGCCGCTTACAAATGCAGCAGCAAGCTTGCCTGCAAGGTATGGATCCTCTGAGAAGTACTCAAAGTTTCTTCCGCAGACAGGACTTCTTTTCATGTTGAGTCCGGGACCGAGGAGCATGCTGATGTGCTCTCTGTTGCACTCATCACCGAGGCTCTCTCCGAGCTTTTTCTCCAGATCCACGTCAAAGCTTGAAGCAAGTGCGTTGGCTGACGGGTAGCAGACAGTCTTGATACTCTCCTTTTTGCCAAGATGGTCAGGACTTCCCTCCTGCTTTCTTAGTCCGTTAGGGCCGTCGCACATCATATAGCCCTTGATGCCGAGCCTTTCAACAGCCTGTGTATGCCAGAAATCTCCTCCTGAAAGAAGTGATGCTTTTTCCTGTAATGTCATTTTTGAAACAAGTTCCGATACGTTCATGTCAATCCTCCTTATGCTTACTGAATATCCTCGATCAGTCTGTAATCTCCGTTCTTGTACTCATAGACGAAGATCTCGCAGTTCTTGGGCCTTGGTCTCCAGATGATACCGCTCTTTTTGTGCTCAAGATAACCTCTTATAGGTCTTATGATCCCGCCATGGCAGGCCACAAGTACATTCCCGTAATCCTTCTGCTCAAGTTCCTTAAGAAAAGAGCTTGTCCTGTCTATCATCTCCTGAATGGTCTCTACCCCCTTTGGAGCCTTGAACACTTCAGGGAAGCTCCAGTACGCCATCATCGGGATACCGGTCCTGTAATAATTGCGCAGTTCATATTTCCCAAAGTTTGCCTCGATTATCCTCTCATCCTTGATTATCTCCTCTTCAGAGACATTTCCGATGATCTGAGCTGTCCTGACCGCCCTTATAAGAGGGCTTGAATAAACCGCGTCAAACTTTATATCTCCCAGAGTCTTTCTTCTCTCTGTAGCCTGAGCGATCCCAACCTCATTTAACGGGATATCGCTCCTGCCCTGCATCATTCTCTTTTTGTTGTAGTCAGTCTGACCGTGTCTTGTCACATAGATCTTCATTCTAAAATCACTTCTCCGCGTTCTTCTTTTTTGAATAATCTGGTCTTGAATTTTTCAGATCCTTGTAGATGATCCTGTAGTTGTCATACCTGACCTTTGAAAGCTCACCCGCCTCAAGGGCAGCCTTTACTCCGCAGTCGGGTTCTGCAATATGGGAGCATCCGCCAAATCTGCAAAAGGGCTCATGCTCCTCAAACTCAGGATAATAGCCCATGAGTTCATCAGCGCTTACATCCCTTATCTCCAGCGATGTAAATCCCGGTGTGTCGATAATAAAGGTATCCTGACCGTCCTCTGAGAGTTCTTTTACGAAAAAGAGCTCTGAATGTCTTGTAGTGTTCTTGCCCCTGTCAATCTTTCTGCTCAGTTCACCGATCTGCATATCCGCATCAGGGACCAGCCTGTTTAAAAGAGATGACTTGCCGACGCCACTGGGGCCTGCAAGAGTAGAGGTCTTACCCTTCAGGAGCTTTTTTAGTTCATCAAGCCCCCTGTCCTCTTTTACACTGACAAAAAGGACCTTATAGCCGCACTTCTCATATGCATCATGAAGCTCTTTCTGCTCTTCCTCAGTAGCTATGTCCTGCTTGTTGAAGCAGATGATAACAGGAAGATCCTGCTGCCTCATGGTGATAAGGAAACGGTCAAGCAGATTGTAATTGGGATCAGGTTTGACAATAGCGAACAAAATAACCGCCTGGTCAACATTGGCAACAGGCGGTCTGTATAGACAATTCTTCCTAGGCAGGATATCTGTAAGATTGCCCTGCCTATTATCTTCATCAATGATTTCAATCTCAACATTATCGCCTACTATTGGTTTTATACCGGACCTTCTGAATATGCCCTTGGCCTTACATTCATAGACCTTAAGATCCTTGGTCTCCACATAATAAAACCCGGCGATGCCCTTAAGTATTCTACCTCGCATAAGGGTTAGTTCTCCTGCGTAAAAGTAACCGCTCTGGTTACAGTGTACTCCTGAGGCTGTCCACCGGTGGTCTCTCCCGTCTCAGGATTGGTGGATGTCGGAGTTGTTGCTGTGTAAACGAAGGTGATGGTTCCGGTTGGAGCCGTGATCCCCTTGTATGTACCCTGAACCGGAAAATCTGTGGTTGTGGTACTGAGGAGTGTTGTTCCGTCTGATGTAACCAGTGTCACCTTTACAGGAATACCGTAATTATAGTTCTCTCCCTCGGTGGGAGCTGAAATATCTGCATTATAGCTGTATGTCACCTTGGCAGGCCCCGTTGAAAGCTCCATGTTGATAACAGTGCCCTGAGAAACCGAAGTCTGAGGAGCTATGCTCTGAGCACAGATAAGACCTGTGAGATTGGAATCCTCATTGGTGGTCTCTACAACCTTACCGGCTTCAAGTCCTGCTTCTACCAGTGTGATCACAGCGTCCTCGGAAGTCATACCGATTATATTAGGTACTGTGACCTGTCCCTCGGACTTGGCAGTTGAAACCTCTGTGGTTGCTGCCTGCGCGTTGTAGTTTGAACCGTCACTTATATAAATTGTTATCTTCGATCCGCTCTCGGCCTTGCTTCCTGCGGATGGATCCATTGAAACAACTGTATCCTTAGCTGCAGTATTAGCAGAATCTGCTGCCTTCTCAACGTCAAATCCCTTGTCATCGTGAAGGATCGAAACAGCCTCGGCAACAGTCTTCCCCACGACGTCGGGAATCTCTATTCCGTCTGAAGAATCGGATGTGGACTCAGTGCCGCTAACCTCTGTGCTGGCACCCTCTGTAGGCTCCTCTCCTCCTCCGAATATTCCCAGGCTCCTTCCAAGAAGAAGCAGAACGATAAATCCCACAAGAGCCGCTGAGATGATAGCCATAACAATAGTCATCTTCTCAACACGTGTCTGGGATGAGTTTGAACCCGAACCCGATCTTCTCCTGTTTGAGGTCTTGGAGTAGCCGTAGAAGTCATCATCGTCATCATAGTCCCTTCTCTTAGGCCTCTTTTTATCATAATCATCGTAATGATCGTCTCTGTCGTAGTCCTTCATTACGTCGGACTTAAGTCTCATCTGCTCGGTATCGGAGAGTCTTCCGCTTGAGCCATGGATCATCTCCTCCTCTTCCTCAGAGGCCACCCTTGTAGCTCCCTCTTCATCGGGATCGACCAGGGATACGAAGTCCTTGTCCGGAGTGATAAGTGATCTCTTAAGATCGGCAATGAGCTCCGCTGCGCTCTGATAACGTCTGTCAGGACTCTTCTGACAGCACTTGAGAACGATCTTCTCAACACTTATCGGTATCTCATCATTGAACTCAGCAGGACTCGGAAGTTCCTCCTGAATATGTTTGATTGCGATTGCAACGGTTGTGTCCCCGTTGAAAGGAACTCTTCCGGTGAGCATCTCAAAGAGTGTTATACCAAGTGAATAGATATCGCTCTTGGCATCACTGTATCCGCCTCTTGCCTGCTCGGGCGATGTATAATGAACCGATCCCATAACATTGGAGGTAATGGTGTTACTGGTGGCAGCCTTGGCGATACCAAAGTCTGTAACCTTGACCTTACCATCCCTTGAGATCATGATATTCTGCGGTTTGATATCTCTGTGAATGATACCGTTATTGTGAGCAGCCTCAAGACCCATAGCAACCTGGATCGCTATGCTGACTGCTTCCTTGACGGAGAGCCTTGATTTCTTCTCTATGTATTTCTTGAGGGTGATACCATCAACCAGCTCCATTACTATATAGTTGATGCCATCCTCGTCACCTACGTCATACACGTTTACGGTATTCGGGTGAAGCAGACCTGCTGTCGACTGAGCTTCTACCCTGAACTTGGATACGAAGTTCTCGTTCTCGGAAAACTCCTGCTTCAGTACCTTAACCGCAACAAGTCTATTAAGCTTATGATCTTTTGCTTTGTAAACATCGGACATTCCGCCGGTGCCGATCTTCTCAAGCACCTCATAGCGATCGCCGATCACCATTCCAATCTTAACCATCTAGTCCTCCAATGTGCCCCGGCTCATCTGCATAAGGCTCAATAAGAATAACCGCTATGTTGTCCTTGCCTCCGTTGTTGTTGGCCTGTTCAACAAGCTTCTGCGCCTTTTCGATAATATCCCTCTGACCACTTACTATCATGCGGATCTCTTCGTCCTCCAGCATATTGGTAAGTCCGTCAGAACACATGAGA
>JAFSTR010000039.1 GCA_017445665.1 Butyrivibrio sp.
GATAGGTTTTAAGGACTTTACAAGGGCTCTTGTGATCCGTATGCGTGGAGTTCCGGCTATTGATGCGACAGCCATGCACTCTTTTGAACAGCTCTATGAGAGATGCAAGGAAAACGGAGTTCAGCTTGTCTTTTCCCATGTAAATGAGCAGCCTATGGCTACCATGGAGAAGGGCGGATTTGTTGATCTTGTCGGAAGAGAGAATTTCAAACCTCACATTGACGACGCCTTAAAGCGCGCAGCAGAAATTTAATAATGATCTGTTTGCAGGTGCAACTGCTCTTTAAAAGGGTGGTTGCATTATTTATTCCGATTCTGGAAGAGGCAGGGCTTTGAGGTAGAGACGGCTGAAAACGGAAAAAGGCTGTGGACAGGGTAAAGCTGACTGAGGTCCTGATCTGAGAAATTGTTTCTCTTTCTTGACAGATGTGGTATTATAGCAAAGTAAATAAAGCGGATGGTGTCTGCAGGCCCTTTGGCCGTGCAGGTGAAAAGGGAAGCAGGTGCAAGTCCTGCGCGATCTCGTCACCGTAATTCGGGAGTTTTTCTTATATGCCACTGGAGAAGTCCGGGAAGGCTAGGGAAACGTAGCAAAAATGCTGTATCGATAAGTCGGGAGACCTGCCAGTCGCTGTACGTGGGAGAAATCCCAAGTCACGAGGAATTGACTGTACGAAGAGACTATGGCAGGATTTATCTTGCTTTGTTTTTGATGTGCATATAAAGTCTGATCCCTTACGTGACAGTAAGGGATTTTTTATTGCCCACGAATAAAAAGGAGGCAATTATGAAAAGGAAAATCTTAGGAATGATCATGGCAGCTGCTCTGTCAGTAACAGTGCTGGCAGGATGCACAGGAAATCAGGAGCAGGCTCCTGCTGAGACAACTGAAACAGCTGAAACAGAAGTTGCGTCGGAGGCTGCAACAGAAGAAGCGGCGGAGGCAGCTACCGAAGAGACTGCAAATGAAGCTGCTCTTGAGGATGGCGTTTACAGCGCAAAGTTCACAACAGACGGAAGCATGTTCCATGTAAACGAGGCATACGGCGACAGAGGAACACTTACTGTTAAGGATGGTCAGATGAACATCCATATTACACTTCCTTCAAAGAACATAGTTAATCTCTTCATGGGATCAGCTGAGGATGCACAAAAGGACGGTGCCGAGCTCCTTCAGCCTACAACAGATACCGTTACTTATGATGACGGAACAACAGAGGAAGTCAACGGATTTGATGTTCCTGTTCCATATCTCGATGAAGAGTTTGATCTGGCTCTCGTTGGAACGAAGGGAAAGTGGTATGACCACAAGGTTGTAGTTTCAGATGTTCAGGAAGATAGCGGAGATGAGGATCAGGTGAAAGCAGATAAAGTAGCAGAATTGATCGATGCAATTTATGTTCAGAACTACACAGATGATACCTATGCAAACTGCGAAGCAGCAAGAAAGGCATGGGATGAACTCACAGATGCCCAGAAGGAGCTTGTAGAGGGTGAGGATGCAGATCCCGATTACTTCGGAAGAGACACAGGAGATGCTTCAAAGGATGATCCGTTAAACGGTGATGAGATAGGAGAGAAAGAGCTCCTTGTAGTAAGCTTCGGTACAAGCTTTAACGAGAGCAGAGCAGAGGACATCGGCGGTATCGAGAAGGCTCTTGCAGCAGCTTACCCTGATTACAGTGTAAGAAGAGCTTTCACAGCTCAGATCATCATCAACCATGTATATGCAAGGGATGATGAGAAGATCGACAATGTTGAGCAGGCTCTTGAGCGTGCGGTTTCTAACGGGGTAAAAGAGCTTGTGGTACAACCTACACACCTGATGCACGGCGCGGAGTACGACGAACTTATGGATGCTCTTGATAAGTATAAGGATAAGTTTGACAAGGTTGTTGTATCTGAGCCTCTTCTTGGAGAAGTAGGTAAGGATGCAACTGTTATAAATGCTGACAAAGAAGCTGTTGCCAAGGCTGTAACAGCAGCTGCAGTCAAGGATGCGGGCTTCTCTGATTTTGATGCTGCTGAAAAAGACAGTGTTGCCTTTGTGTTCATGGGACACGGAACTTCTCACACAGCAAAGGTTACATATTCACAGATGCAGACACAGATGGATACCCTCGGATATAAGAATGTATTTGTCGGAACTGTAGAGGGTGAGCCTGAGGAGACAGAGCTTTCAAACGTGATCGCAAAAGTTAAGGAGGCCGGCTACAAGAAGGTGGTTCTTCGTCCTCTTATGGTAGTTGCAGGTGATCACGCCAACAACGATATGGCTGGAGATGATGAAGATTCCTGGAAGAGCGGCTTTGAAGCTGACGGCTCTTTTGACGAGATCACATGCCAGATTTCTGGTCTTGGAAGAATCGATGAAGTACAGAAAATTTATGTGGAGCATGTAAAGAGTGCACTTAAATAAGACAATTAACATCAGGCATTATTTGCTGATCCTGATAATGCTCCTGTTATTGTCCGGATGCGGCATGGTTCCCGACGGGGATTATGCCGCTTCCGTATCTTTGACGGGAGGATCCGGAAAGGCGTATATAAAGAGCCCGTGCAGTATAACCGTGACGGGAGGAGAGGCTGTTGCAGATATTATCTGGAGCAGTTCCAATTATGATTATATGATAGTAGGTGGAAAGACCTATTATCCTGTTAGTACGGATGAAGGATCTGAATTTAAGATCCCTGTTAAGATTGGAAAAAAGATGAAGGTTCAGGCAGACACCACTGCCATGAGCACTGCGCATCTGATAGATTATACACTTGTTTTTACTATTGGAGACGAAAACAAAACTACTGAAGATACGGGGGATGGCTCGAATGAAAAATCAGACATGGCGCCTGTAGATCTTCAGGGTTTCACATACATTTCAACAGACGAAAGCTCTTTTGCAAAAGAATATAAGATACACAGGTATGACAAAGACCTGGCGGTGATTGCTGTGAGTGACGGCAGGAACTATATTGTTGTGCCGAAGGGAGTTGATGCTCCGCCAATAGATACACCTGATACCTTTGTGATCAGAAAGCCTCTGACAAGCATATATCTGGCTGCGTCAGCTGTCATGTGCCAGTTCGATTCAATAGGAGCTGTAGATAAGATAACTCTCTCCGGAACAAAGCAGGAAGACTGGTACATCACATCCGCTGCAGAGGCCATGAAGGCAGGAACGATGAAGTATGGCGGCAAGTACTCTTCACCTGATTATGAGATGATGATGGAGACGGGGACAGATCTTGCCATAGAAAATACCATGATCCTGCACACTCCGAAGGTTTTGGAGAAGCTTGAAAAACTTGGGATCACCACACTTATAGACAGATCCAGCTATGAAGAGGACCCCCTTGGCAGGCTTGAGTGGATAAAGGTCTACGGCCTTTTGTGCGATAGGGAAGAGGAGGCAGAAAAGGCCTATGAAGAACAGAAAAAGAAAGTCGAAGATATTGACCTGACAGAACTGGATGAAAAGAGTGTAGCTGTCTTTTCGCTTAATTCAAGCCACCAGATAGTTACAAAGAAGAGAAACGATTACTTTGTCAGGATGATAGAAAAAGCCGGCGGGATCTATGCTGCGCCGGATTTGCAGAGTGATGAGGATTCGGCTTCTTCAGTTACTGTCAGCATTGAGGCCTTCTACGACTATGCCAAAGATGCCGACATCCTGATCTACAACGGAACCATACAGGATGCCCCGGAGAGCATTTCGCAGCTCCTTGAAATGGACCCGACTTTTAAGAATTTAAAGGCTGTTCAAAGCGGTGATGTATGGACCTGCGATAAGAGCCTGTATCAGTTTACAAATCAGGCCGGCTCGATAATATCGGATCTTAATGAGATCGTTGTTTCGGGAAAAGAGATTACAGACTTCTTTCATAAACTAAAGTGAGGTAACAAATGGCCAAAAATCTTATGATACAGGGGACCATGAGCGGTGCTGGGAAAAGCATACTGACAGCCGGACTCCTTCGTCTTCTTCGGCAGGACGGTTTTAAGGTTTCGCCTTTTAAGTCGCAGAATATGGCGCTTAATTCCTACGTCACGCCTGACGGAAGAGAGGTTGGAAGAGCACAGGCGCTGCAGGCTATTGCTGCCGGCAGGACTGTTTCGGCGGATATGAATCCGATCCTTTTAAAGCCCACGGGAGAGAACGCATCCCAGGTGATAGTAAACGGCCTTCCTGTCGGAGATATGGATGCAAGGGAGTATTTCAGTAACAAGAGAAAATATGTGCCTGACATCTTAAACGCATATGAGAGGCTCTCTAAGGATTCAGATATCATCGTTATAGAAGGGGCAGGGAGTCCTGTGGAGATAAATCTTCGCTCTGAGGACATAGTGAATATGGGACTGGCAGAGCTGGTTGATGCAAATGTCCTTCTTGTTGGAAACATTGATCCGGGCGGAGTTTTTGCACAGCTTCTGGGTACCGTGAACCTGATGCCTCAAAAGGAGAGGGACAGGGTAAAGGGGCTTATCATCAATAAATTCAGAGGAGATGTTTCGCTTCTAACTCCCGGTCTTTCAATGTTTAAAGAGTACTGTGACATTCCTTTTGCCGGTGTTATCCCTTATATGGAGCTGGGCCTTGATGAGGAGGATTCACTCTCTGATATACTAAGAGAAAGAGATGGTTTTGCATATCCTGACAAGGTGAAGCTTGCAGTCATAAGACTTCCCTACATCAGTAATTATACGGACTTTAGTATATTTGAGAATGTGGAAGATGTAGAGCTCATCTATACACAGGAGGCGAAGGCAGTGGTTGACGCCGATCTTGTAATAATCCCCGGGACAAAAAATACTTTATCGGATCTTAAGTGGATGAGAGAAAAGGGCCTTGATGTGGCGGTCAAGGCGGCTGCCGAAAAAAACACACCGGTGATCGGGATCTGCGGAGGCTTCCAGATCCTGGGCAGAAGTATAGATGATGAAAAGGGACTTTCTCTTTTACCTGTGGATACCAGATTTGCGGATGAAAAAGACCTGAAGCAGGTGGAGGGAGTGCTTCCTGAAATTGAAGGTTTTTATGCTCCTCTTGGCGGCAAAAGCTTTACAGGCTACGAGATCCATATGGGAAGAACTGATGCGGAAGAAGGAGCATCTTTCGTTATAACAAAGGGAAGCGTTCTTGGAACATATATCCATGGCTTTTTTGACAGCGCAGAGATTGCAGGGACGATAGTTCGGATGTTGTTTGAAAGATGCGGCATAAAAAGAGAGGTTCCGAGGATAGAGAGTCGTTTTACGCTCCAGGACAAAGAACTGGACAGGCTCGCAGTTTGTCTTAGAGAGAATTTGGATATGGACCTTGTTTATAGGGCGATTGGAATATAGGACACGTGAAAATGGGATTTAAAGAAATTTTGCCATCAGAAATAGAAAAAGAAAGCTTTCGCATTATAAGAAAAGAGCTTGCGGAAGCGGGAGTGGTGATCCCACCTGATGTGGAGCCAACGGTTGTCAGGGTGATACACACCACTGCGGACTTTGACTACGCAGATACACTTTTGTTTTCGGAGAATGTGATGGGTAAGGCTAAAGAGGCCATAAGAAAGGGCGCCCATATCGTCACTGATACCAACATGGCACTATCCGGCATAAATAAGAAGAGCCTTGCAGGATACGGCGGAGAAGTGCACTGTTTCATGGCCGATGAAGAGGTGGCAAAAGAGGCAAAGAGAAGAGGTGTCACAAGAGCCTATGTAAGCATGGAAAGGGCTGCGGAGATAGATGCTCCCCTGATATTTGCAATAGGAAATGCGCCGACAGCACTTGCAAGCCTCCATAAGCTGTGGCAGGAGAGAGGTTTTAGGCCTGAGCTCATAATTGCCGTTCCGGTGGGATTTGTAAATGTGGTTGAAGGAAAAGAACTGATAAGAAGAATGGATGTGCCTTATATAAAAAACACAGGACGAAAGGGCGGAAGCGGCGTTGCTGCTGCAATCTGCAATTCAATCCTGTACAATATGGACATTTGAATTATTGGCTTTGAGTCATTGGGTGTGTCACTGGGTGCGTTGCGTGTCACTGGGGACTCACCCAGTGGCACAAACGAAGGTAAGATGGAAGAACTCTACACAGTCAAAGATGACAAGAAATTAAGATGCGGATATACCACGGGAAGCTGTGCTGCAGCTGCAGCAAAAGCTGCCCTTATCATGCTCCTTAAGGGGGAAGAGATCCATCAGGTTAGCATAATAACTCCAAAGGGCGTTACCTATGTGGCGGAGATAGTTGACATAAAAAAAGAAGATGGAAGTATCTCCTGCTCAGTCATAAAGGATGGCGGCGATGATATTGATGCCACCGACGGTATGCAGATAAGAGCATCCGTAAGTCTGAGGGATGACGGAGAGATCGTGATTGACGGCGGAAGCGGAATAGGCCGGATCACAAAGCCGGGGCTTGATCAGCCCATCGGTGAAGCAGCTATAAACTCAGTCCCAAGGAAGATGATAAGAGAGAATATCAAAGAAGTCCTTGAAGCAAACGGCGTTATTGAGCGCGGCGCCACAGTTATCATCACTGCCCCGAAAGGGGAGGAAATTGCTCAAAAGACCTTTAACCCCAAGCTTGGGATCCTGGGCGGAATATCTATCCTTGGCACCACAGGGATTGTTGAACCCATGAGTGATGAGGGGATCCTTGGCACCATAAGGGCTCAGATAAACATGCAGAAGGCTCTTGGCAAAAAGGTACTTCTGATCGCGCCCGGTAACTATGGCCTTAAGTTTTTGAAGGATGAATACGGAATAGATGAGGACAGGGCGGTTCTTTGCTCAAACTTTGTTTATGACACTCTGAAGTTTGCGGAAAATGCAGGCTTTGAGCAGCTCCTTTTTGTGGGACACCTTGGTAAACTTGTAAAGGTTGCGGGCGGAATAAAAAACACGCATTCAAAGTACGGGGATCACAGGATGGAGATCCTCATTGACACGGCAAAAGAGTTTGCTGCGGATAATGAGTTTGATGCACTTAAGGCAGAGCTCTCCGAATGCGTGATGACAGATGAAGCCCTGAGGATCATTGACAGCTACGGGTATAAGGAAAAGGTCTTTTACCGGCTTGCTGAAAAGATAAGAGAGAACATGGAGAGCTGGGCAGAAAGAGAAGTCAGGGCAGAGACCATAATATTTGCTGACGGATACAGCTTTCTTTCTGAGAGCACTGGGGCAAAAGAGATGCTGCAAAAGATAAAAGGAGAAGACTGATGGTACACTTTGTCGGAGCAGGTCCCGGAGCTGTGGACCTTATCACAATAAGAGGACAGAAGTACATAGAAGAAGCAGATGTCATAATCTACGCCGGTTCATTGGTAAATCCCGAACTTCTAAGCAAAGCCAAACCTGACTGCCGGGTCTATGACAGCGCAAAACTCAGTCTCGGTGAAGTTATAGATATTTTTAAGGACGCTGAAAAGAGCGGCGAAATGACAGTGAGGCTCCATACGGGAGATCCTTCAATCTACGGAGCTATCCGTGAGCAGATGGATGAGCTTGATAAGCTGGGGATAGGGTATGATTACACTCCCGGAGTAAGCTCTTTTTGCGGAGCAGCATCGGCGCTTAATCTTGAGTATACACTTCCCGGTGTAAGCCAGAGTGTGCTTCTTACAAGGATGCCCGGCAGGACTCCCGTCCTGGATAAAGAACCTACGACCATCTTTTTCTTATCAGCAGGAGATATAAAGTCGTTAGTAGATAAGCTGCTTAAGGATGGCAGGGACAAGGATACGCCCTGTGCCATAGTATATAAAGCGACCTGGCCCGATGAGAAGAAGTTTGTAACAACCCTTGATAAACTGGCCCGGGTGGCAGAGGAGAACGGTATAACAAAGACGGCACTTATTATTGTTGGAGATGTGGTAGCGCCAAGGCAGTACGATAAGTCAAAGCTCTACGACGCCTCTTTTACGACAGGATTCAGAGAAGGAACAGATACTGATGGATAAGGTAAGATCCGTAAGAAGGGTAATTGTATATCTAGCCCTTGCGGTGCTGATACTCGCGGGACTTATTATGAGTATCGGGATTGGAAATGTTCATATCGGGTTTGATCAGATCTTTAGCGCTCTGACAGGAGGCGCATGTGATGAGAAGACAAGAGCCATCATCATGGAGATAAGGCTTCCCAGGGCACTAATGACAGTGATCCTCGGCGGAGGCCTTGCTGTCAGCGGCTTTTTGCTTCAGACCTACTTCTCAAACCCCATAGCCGGCCCCTATATCCTTGGAATTTCTTCAGGAGCCAAGATGATGGTGGCACTGACACTAATATTTGTTGTGGGCAGTACCGGCAGGACGTCGTCCATTCTTCTGATACTGGCGGCGTTTGCAGGAGCGATACTAACTACCGGTTTTATCATCATCATATCAAAGGCTGTAAGGAACATGATGGTTCTGCTTGCTGCCGGGATCATGGTGGGCTATATCTGCAGCGCTGTAACGGACTTTCTTATTGCTTTTGCTGATGATTCGGATATAGTAAACCTCCACGGCTGGTCACAGGGAAGCTTTTCCGGAATCGATATGGGAAGCGTCAAGTACGCTTTTGTGCTGGTTACAGTGACATTTCTTCTGGTGATGCTTCTTAGCAAGGCTCTGGATGCCTTCAGGCTTGGAGAGAGCTATGCAAGGAGCGTGGGAGTCAACGTAAGGGTAACAAGAAGTGAAGTTATCTTGCTGTCAAGCATTTTGTCGGCCTGCGTCACAGCTTTTGTGGGACCTGTTTCGTTTATAGGTATAGCTGTTCCGTTTTTGATGAGGGAGATACTAAAGACCTCCAAGCCGATAGTTCTTTTGCCGGCAACATTCATGGCGGGCTCTGTGTTCTGCATGATGTCAGATCTTCTGGCAAGAACTCTGTTTGCGCCGACGGAGCTGAATATTTCAGCAGTGACATCCCTCTTTGGAGCGCCGATCGTTATCTTTATGATAATAAGGAGAAATTCAGGTAATGAAGCTTGATAAAGTCAGTGCCGGATATCACAAAAAAATAGTGGTCAGGGATGTGAACTTTGAGGTAAGCCCCGGAGAGATCATCGGTATCATCGGCCCAAACGGAGGCGGCAAGTCGACTCTTTTAAAGAGCATAAACGGAAGTCTTTCCCTGATAGGAGGGAGCATCTTTTTAGATGACCTTGATGTATCGGGTGCTTCCGCAAAAGAGATCGCAGGATGCATGTCAGTTGTCACTACCGAGAGAGTAAAGCCCATACTCATGACCTGCAGGGATGTTGTAAGCGCCGGAAGGATTCCCTTTACCAATGGATTCGGGACCCTGAAGGAAGAAGACAATGCACGGATAGACAGGGCGATGGAGCTGATGAAGATAAAAGAGCTCTCGGATATCCCCTATGCCGATGTCAGCGACGGCCAGAAACAGCGCACGCTCATTGCGAGAGCCATCGCTCAGGATCCAAAGTACCTTGTGATGGATGAGCCTACTTCCTACATGGACATAAGACACAGATTTGAGCTGATGGAACTTCTTAAAAGGCTTGCAAAAGAGGGGATGACGATAGTGGCATCTCTTCATGAGCTTGAACTTGCGCTTTCATACTGTGACAGGCTTCTTCTTGTATATGGTGACGGTCACGTTCAGCTTAAGACTCCCGATGAGGTTTTATCAGAGGATCTTTTAAAAGAGCTCTTTGACCTTAGCGGAGACATGTACAGAAAGGTACTAAGGAGCGTGAGAGGCGAAAAAGAGGAGGGCTCAACAAGCTTTTTTGTAAACAGAGCCTGCAAGTCTTTCCCATGTCACGACGTGCCTGAGAGTGAGTTCAACTGCATGTTCTGTTATTGCCCTTTATATGATACAGAGGACTGCGGCGGAGATTACTTTTATAACGACAGGAATATCAAGAACTGTAAGAACTGTGGCTTTCCGCACTTTAGGGACAATTACCCCAAAGTGATAAAAAAGCTTAAGGAAAAGATGTATGGATCAGGCAGCCAGGAATAATTACAAGTTCATATGCTTTACTGAAGAGGGGAAAAACCTTATGAACAGGATAATTTCCCTGCTACCGGGAGATGGCGGCGCAACAGAGCAGGGCGAGCTGCCCTCAGGATCTCTGTCTGAGTGGACCGGAGAGAATTTTAAGACCGGTAACGTCCTTGTGTTTATTGGAGCCCTGGGGATAGCCGTAAGAGCGATATCACCATTTGTGTCAGATAAGACAAGGGATGCGGCTGTCATAGTCATTGATGAGAAGGGAGAGTTTGTTATCCCTGTTTTATCCGGGCATCTCGGGGGCGCAGTTGATGCGACAAAGAAAATTGCGGATCTCATCGGCGCGAAGCCTGTAATTACCACAGCCACCGATGTAAGAGGCGAATTTGCTGTGGACGTATTTGCAAAAGACAATTCCCTGTCCATCAGCGATATGAAGAAGGCGAAGGCTTTTTCGGCTTATCTTCTAAAGAACGGAAGAGCGTATTACAGGGTCGATCCTGATTTTGCCGATGTCATCGAGGTTACGGTAAACAGGGAGAATGTGACAGAAGGCTTCCGGGACGATGAAGGCTCTTTTACCATATCACCGAAGGTGCCGCGTAATATACTTACACTCATACCAAAATGTATTGTGATAGGCATCGGATGCAGAAAAGGAAAGGCAGGAGCTGAGCTTATAGAATTTGCCAAAGAGGTCATGGCTGAGCTCTCTCTTGATATGAGAAGCGTGGCAGCGGTCACATCCATAGACCTTAAAAAGGACGAGGAAGGCATCATTGAGCTTTCCGGGGAACTTGGAGCTGACTTTTACACTTATTCAAATGAAGTACTGATGCAGCAGGAAGGGGAATTTACGGCATCTGACTTTGTTAGGGATGCAGTCGGGGTTGACAACGTATGTGAGAGGTCACTGATGGCCTATGGCTGTCAGAGGATCGTTATGAAAAAAAGAGCTAAAAACGGTATGACACTGGCAATAGGAGCCATCCGGAGGGAATTATATTATGAATAAAAAGTGTTTGTATGTTGTGGGAATAGGACCGGGACAGTATTCGGATATGACGATAAAGAGCGCCAAGGTGCTCAACAGCTGCGATGTGATCGTGGGATACACGGTGTACTGCGACCTGGTAAGACCTATGTTTGAGGACAAGAAATTCATAAGTACCCCCATGATGAAGGAAGAGGAGAGAGTAAGGCTCGCCCTTGAGGAGGCGGACAAGGGCAAGAAGGTAGCCCTCATATGCAGCGGAGATGCCGGAATATACGGCCTTCTCGGGCTTGTCTATGAGCTTGGGACAGAGTATCCCAAGGTGGAAATAAAGGCATCAACAGGCGTTACTGCGGCCATCAGCGGAGGAGCTGTTTTGGGAGCTCCACTGATACATGATTTTTGCTGCATAAGTCTCAGTAACAGGCTCACCCCCTTTGAGCTCATAGAAAAGAGGCTGAGGGCAGCAGCTCAGACGGATATGGTGATCGTACTGTACAACCCTGAGAGCAAGTCAAGATCGGGCTTTCTAAAGAAAGCCTGCGAGATACTGCTTGAAGAGATAGAAGAGGAGAGGGTCTGCGGAATTGCCAGGAACATCGGAAGGGACGGTGAAGATTCGCAGGTATGTACACTTGCCGAGCTTAAGGATACGCCGGTCGACATGTTCTCGACGGTGTTTGTCGGAAACTCATCCACCAGAAATATCATGGGACTTATGGTGACTGCAAGAGGATATCAAAGTGAGAGATAAAATCCTTGTTTTTGGCGGGACTACGGAGGGAAGGCTTTTTGCAAAAAGGCTTGCAGAGCTTGATATTCCCCACGTTGTCAGCGTTGCAACAGAATATGGTAAGACGATAGAGGAAGAAAATGGAGAAGATTCGCTGCTGGTGGGACGCATGGACAGCGGAGCAATTGCGGAGCTCATAAGGAGCGGCGAATTTGCTGCGGTTGTGGATGCCACCCATCCCTACGCGGTCAAGGCTTCCGAAGAGATAAGAGGCGCCTGTGAAAAAGAGTCTTTTACATATTTAAGGCTCGTCAGGAAGGATGCAGGTCTTTTGCCTGATAAAAGCGAAGTGACTTATGTTGATGATGTTGATGAGGCGGCGAAGGCGCTTGAAAAGAGAGAGGGCAACATTCTGCTTCTTACAGGCAGCAGGGACCTTAAGGAAATCGTAGACGGGATTTCAGACAGGTCCAGGGTGTTTGTGAGGATAATCCCGGATGTCACCAGCATTGAGAAGTGCCTGGAGGCGGGGCTTTCCGGAAGGCAGATAATTGCCATGCAGGGGCCCTTTTCCGTAGAGATGAATGAGGCTCTGATAAGGGAGATCGGTGCAGCAGTCATTCTTACCAAAGACAGCGGAAAGACCGGCGGCTTTGGTGAGAAGATACTGGCAGCCTGTAACTGCGGGATTGAAGCCATAGTCATCAGAAATCCCGAGAAGACTGATAAATGCGATGAAGGACTTGGATCAGAGGAAGTACTTAATAGGGTTCTTGAGATCTTGGGAAAAGAGCCTTTGGAGGAAAAGAGAAAAGCGATCACTCTTGGAGGCGTAGGTCCGGGAGATGAGAGGTATTATACAGCCGAGATGGCAGCTGCTCTTAAAGAGGCTGACATAGTCTTTGGCGCAAAGTCTGTTCTGGAGAGGCTTGGCAATACAAACACTCCGATGATAGATATGTATGAGGGTGATAAGATCTGTGATCACCTTGATAAGCATCCTGAGTACAAGACGCCTCTGGTGGTGTATTCGGGAGATATAAGCCTTTGCAGCGGTGCAAGGAAGGCTGCCGGAATATTTAAAGAGCGCGGCTACGAGGTCAGAAAGATATCCGGTATTTCCTCGGTTTCACTGTTTGCCGGAAGGATTGGCGTATCCCTGGAAGAGGCAACGGTTATCTCAAACCACGGCAGGGAATGTGATGTGGCCGGATACGTAGGAAGAAATGAGAAGACAATAGTTCTTGCAGGAAACGCTGAGCAGGCCATAGAGACTGCCGGTAAAATGCCGGAGGGATGCCGGGTGATCTTTGGATGTGAACTTGGCTCGTCCCGGGAGAAGATAGCGGAGTATGGTACTGAAGGTTTTTCTGAGAGCGATATCACAGGAAAGGTTCTTTTGTACATAGAAAACCCCGCGGCTGCAGAATGGAAGCTGATCCCTGCTATCAGGGACAGCGAGATCACAAGAGGCGATGTGCCCATGACCAAGGAAGAGGTCAGGTGCATATCCGTAAGAAAGCTTGAACTTAGAAGAAACAGCGTACTCTGGGATGTGGGAGCCGGAACGGGATCGATCTCCCTTGAGGCTGCCATGACGGACCCGACTGTAAAGGTCTTTTCCGTTGAAAAAAATCCTGAGGCCATTGACCTTCTTAAAAAGAACAGGGAGAAGTTCTGCCTCGAAAATATGGAAATTGTAGAAGGTGCTGCGCCACAGGCTCTTTTGGACCTTCAAAAGCCAAGCCATGTCTTTGTGGGCGGGAGCTCGGGAAATCTTAAAGAGATCATTGAGGCCTGCCTTGGTGGGACAAAAGTAAGATTTGTTGTGAACTGCATAACTCTTGAGACTCTTGGTAAGACCATGGAGGTGATAAAAGAGTTGGGCGGATCAGAAACCGAAGTGGTACAGATCAGTGCAGCGCGTTTTAAGGAAGTGGGTTCCTATCACATGGCGGATGGGATAAACCCGGTGTTTGTGATCACATTCGAGATTTAGGTGAAATTTATGGAGAAGATGAAGGTACTGCCAAGGGTCCTTTTATGTGCCCCGAAAAGCGGAAGCGGAAAGACTCTGATAACCTGTGCATTATTGCGGGCTCTTGTCAAAAAGGGCTTTGATCCCTGCGCCTTCAAGTGCGGACCGGATTTTATTGACCCAATGTTCCACAGAACGGTCCTTGGGATTCCGTCAAGGAATCTTGATCTTATCATGGCAGGAGAAGAGGGCGTAAAAGCCTCCATGTGGGCCGGCGCCGTGGGCTGCGGCTTTGGCGTTATTGAAGGTGTAATGGGCTTTTATGACGGCCTTGGTATAGAGGAGGGGCTTGGATCCTCCTATGATCTGTGTGTAAGAACAGGTACTCCCGCAATCCTTATTGTGGATGCAAAGGGCATGAGCACCTCTGTGGTTGCCATGATCAAGGGATATCTTGAGTACGGCAAAGAGCGCGTGATAAAAGGCGTCATTTTAAACAGGGTATCGAGGGCTGTGGCTTCGGAGCTTTCGGTCATGATAAGAAATGAGCTGGGGATACCCGTGATCGCAGCACTTCCCGTGATAAAGGAGGGCATACTTGAGAGCAGACACCTTGGACTTGTGCTTCCCTCAGAGATCCCTGAACTTCTGACAAAAGTTGACAGAGTCTCCGATGAGCTCTTAAAGAGCATTGACATGGATGCGCTTATGCAGATTGCTGAAAGCGCAGAAAATATAGAAGTTGCGGATAAGAAGTCATATCCGCAGTTTGATGTGACGGTGGGTGTGGCAAGGGATGAGGCCTTTTGCTTTTACTATGAGGAGAACTTGGAGCTCCTTGAAAAAATGGGAGCGCGCATAAAGTTCTTTTCCCCGATACATGATGAAAGGCTGCCGGACGTATCAAGGCTCATCATCGGCGGAGGCTACCCTGAGCTCTATGCAAAAGAGCTTTCCGGAAACGAAAGTATGTTAAGAAGCATAAGAGAGGCTGCGGATTCCGGAATGCCGATCCTTGCGGAGTGCGGAGGATTTCTCTATCTTCAGGAGAAACTGACGGATAAAGAGGGCAGAACTTTTGATATGGCAGGGGTTCTTAAGGGTAGCTCCCATATGACAGATAAGCTATCGCATTTTGGCTATGTGTCAGCTTATGCAAATGCCGATAATGTGTATCTTAAAGAGACCGACCGTGTAAGAGGCCATGAGTTCCACTACTATGACACGACGGATAACGGGGAAGCTGTGACCGTCACAAAGCTAAGCAGCGGAAAGAGCTGGAGCGGGTATCAGGCTGTGAACAATGTGTTTGCCGGATTTGCCCATCTGTACTATCCGTCCTGTGAGAAGCTGATTGAAAGATTTTTGGGAATGTAGGATCTATGAACAAACAGGAACTGTTTAACCTAAGTATTGATAAGCCCGATGAAAAGAGCTTTCGCCTTGTGAAAGAAAGCTGGGATAAGATCTCAAAGCCTCTGGATTCCCTTGGGGATTTTGAGGATGTGATCTGCAGGATCGGGGCGATACAAAAGAGCGTATCACCTTCCGTAATCCGAAAGACCCTGATCGTCATGTGCGCGGACAACGGCATTGTAAGTGAGGGGGTATCTCAGAGCGGGAGTGATATAACAAAGGCAGTGGCAGTGGCTCTCGGAAAGGGCATCAGCAGCGCCAGCACCATGGCCGGAAAGGTCGGAGCTGACGTTGTCACCGTGGATATAGGGATCGACTGTAATGATAGGATAGAAGGCGTTCTTGACAGGAAGGTAAGAAAGGGAACATCGGACTTTTTAAAGGAGCCTGCCATGAGTACAGAGGAGGCTTTATCTGCCATTGAGGCAGGAATATCCCTGGTAAAAGAGCTCTCGGAAAAAGGCACAGATATCCTTGCTACAGGCGAGATGGGGATAGGCAACACAACCACATCAACCGCCGTGATATGTGCGATGCTTGAACTTGACCCGTCTGATGTTACGGGGAGAGGTGCAGGGCTGTCCCATGAGGGGCTGTTCAGGAAGATAGAAGTAATAAGAGAAGGGCTCTCCAAGTACTCTTTTAACATGGAAAGTGACAAAGAGAGGGCTTTCGAGATACTAAGGACTCTCGGAGGACTTGATATCGCCGGACTCTGCGGCGTGTGCATCGGGGCCGCCATATATCATGTCCCTGTTATGCTGGATGGCGTGATCAGCACCTGCGCGGCACTTGTGGCAAATGCACTGGTACCGGGTGTTTCGGAGTACATGATCGCTTCACATTCAGGAAGAGAGAAGGGAAATATCTTTACCTTGAGCGCACTGGGGCTAAAACCCCTTATGAACGGAAACCTTGCCCTCGGCGAGGGGACCGGGGCTCTTATGGCATTTACTCTGCTGGATGTGGCAATGGATTTTTATTATAACGCCGCGAAGTTTGCGGACTACGAGATAGATGATTATGAGAGGTTTGACTGATGGTAGCACTGGTAATCGGAGTGCCGGACAGCGGAAAAAGCGCATTGGCTGAAGATCTTGCCATGAAGCTTTCTCGTGACGGGAAAAAAATATATCTTGCCACCATGGAGATCCTTGACGATGCCGGGAAAAAGCGTGTTGAAAAGCACAGAAAGTTAAGAGAAGGAAAAGGCTTTTTTACCATAGAAGCACCCATAAAGGTCCTGGAAGCTGTGGAAGACGTGCCGGATCTTGACGAGTCCACGGTACTTATTGAGTGCATCTCAAATCTTGTCGGAAACGTTATGCACGATGAGGATCCCGGATGCAGAGGAGATGTCGTCGGGACAGTTATTTCGGATGTGTCGGGAATCTGCAATAGGGCCAAAAACGTGGTGATAGTCACAAACTCTTTTGCCTGTGAAGAGGGATTTGACGATGAGACAAAAGAGTATGTAAGATGCCTTGACAAGGTAAATAGCGAGCTCAGGAAAACCGCAGGAGAGATCTATGAATTTGCCGAAGGAGAATGGCTGAAGAGTGAAAATAATTAAGAGCATACTAATTGCATTTTCAATGTATTCAAGGATCCCCGTTCCGCAGTTTAAGTGGGAGGAGGAAGAGTATTCCCATGCCATAAGCTTTCTTCCGTTTATCGGGATTGTCATAGGCGCTGCAGAGATCGGCGTATGGAGGCTTTGCTGCCTCTTTGGCGTTCCTGTGTTTGTTACAGCGCTTTTACTATGTCTGGTGCCCATAGTTATGACAGGAGGCTTTCATCTTGACGGTTATATGGATGTCTGCGATGC
>JAFSTR010000006.1 GCA_017445665.1 Butyrivibrio sp.
ATGCATGGCTGTTTCAGGCCAGACCTACAGCCGTAAGATCGACATGAAGGTTATTAACGTGCTTTCAGGTATCTGTGCTTCAGCTACCAAGATGGCTCAGGATATCAGACTTCTTCAGCATCTCAAGGAGGTTGAGGAGCCCTTCGAGAAGAGCCAGATCGGTTCATCAGCTATGGCTTACAAGAGAAATCCCATGAGAAGTGAGAGGATCTGTTCACTCTCAAGATATGTAATGATAGATGCGTTAAACCCTGCAATCACCGAGGTTTCACAGTGGTTTGAGAGAACACTTGACGACTCTGCCAACAAGAGACTTTCAATTCCGGAAGGATTTCTTGCAACAGATGGCGTTCTTGATCTGTGTATTAATGTAGTAGATGGTCTTGTGGTTTATCCTAAGGTTATCGAAAAGCACATGCTTGCTGAGCTTCCATTCATGGCAACAGAGAATATCATGATGGATGCAGTTAAGGCAGGTGGCGACAGACAGGAGCTTCATGAGAAGATAAGAGAGCTCTCAATGGAGGCCGGTAAGACTGTCAAGGTAGAGGGAAAAGACAATAACCTCCTTGAACTTATTGCTGCAGACCCTGCATTCCACTTGAGCCTTGAAGAGCTTAAGGCTTCAATGGATCCAAAGAAATACGTTGGTTGCAGTGCACATCAGGTTGAGAAGTTCCTTGATGAAGTAGTAAAACCTATTCTTAAGGCTAATGAAAAAGAGCTTGGAGTAACAGCTGAGATTAACGTTTGATAACAGGGGGATAAGTATGAAAATAAGTGATCTATTCAAAGAAAAAGAAGTGACCCTCTCCTTTGAGGTATTTCCTCCCAAGACAGATGCGGGATATGAAGCTGTTGAAAAGGCTGCCTCAGAGATAGCAGCTCTTTCACCTGATTTCATGAGCGTAACTTACGGAGCAGGCGGCGGAACAAGCAAGAACACTGCTAAGATTGCAGGGGATCTTCAGGACAGATATAATGTACCGGTTCTGGCACACCTTACCTGTGTTTCATCCACAAAAGATCTTGTAAAGAGCGTTGTGAACGAGTACAGGGAGAGAGGCATCGAGAACATCATGGCTCTCAGAGGAGATATCCCCAAGGAGGGCAGGATCTGTTTTGATTATGACCATGCAACAGAGCTTATCTATGACATCAAGTCTATAGACGACAGCTTCTGCATCGGCGGAGCATGCTATCCTGAAGGACATGTTGAGTGCGCAAGGCAGTCAGAGGACATTCAGCACCTCAAGGAAAAGGTGGATGCAGGATGCGACTTCCTTACAACCCAGATGTTTTTTGACAATGCTCTTCTCTATCAGTTCCTGTATCGCATAAGAGAGAAGGGGATTGATGTTCCGGTTGTTCCCGGGATCATGCCCATTACCAATGCCAAGCAGGTAGCAAGAAGTGTTGCGCTCTCAGGCTCAACAATTCCGCCCAAAATGAAGATCATGGTGGACAGGTTCTCGGATGAGCCTGACAAGATGAAAGAGGCCGGGATAATTTATGCCTGCGATCAGATCATTGATCTTATCAGCAACGGAGTGAGCCACATTCACGTCTACTCGATGAATAAGCCTGATATTGCGGCCGGAATAATGGACAACCTAAGGTCCATAATCAGGTAAAAGACATTTAGAATCACTATAGAAAACGGAGAAATGAAATGGAAGTACAAAGCAGTAACATAACAATCACAGAAGAGGAGTTTGGCTATTCTCAGGAAGTGATCAAAAAGCTCTCTGATTACTTTGATGCCAAGGTTGTAGGCCAGCAGCAGCTGAAGTTTTCACTGATCGGTTCTATCCTGGCTGACGGCCATATCCTTATTGAGTCTGTTCCGGGACTTGCCAAGACTACAGCAGCCAAGGCTATTTCAGATGCTGTTGACGGTAAGTTTGCAAGGATCCAGTGCACACCGGATCTTTTGCCCGGAGATATCATCGGTACACAGATTTATAATCAGGCAACAGGTAAGTTTGAGAACATCCTTGGACCTGTATTTGCCAATTTTGTACTTCTTGATGAGGTAAACCGTTCAAGTGCCAAGACTCAGTCAGCCATGCTCGAAGCCATGCAGGAGAAACAGGTTACCATCGGTGGAAAGAGCTATCGCATGCCTGAGGATATCTTCATTGTTATCGCAACTCAGAACCCGATCGAGCAGGAGGGAACATACCCTCTTTCAGAGGCTCAGACCGACAGATTCCTGATCAAGGAAGTTATCACTTATCCCACAGCAGCTGAGGAAGTTGAGATCTTAAGCCGCATGGAGACGGGAGCTATTTCAAGGGTTGATCCGCCTGTGCTTACAATTGGGGATATCGACAGGGTTCAGGATATCGTAGATAAAGTCTATGTAGACAACGCTATTAAGTGGTATATCTCAAGCATAGTTGTTGCCAGCAGAAGAGCCGGACAAATCCAGGGACTTGAACTTGGCAGATATGTCCGTATCGGAGCAAGCCCCCGTGCTTCCATCGCATTCCTTAAGATGGCCAAGGCTACAGCTCTTATTCAGGGCAGAACCTATGTGACACCTGAGGACGTTAAGCAGGTAAGCCATCAGGTACTGCGCCACAGGATCGGACTTAATTATTCAGCAGTAGCAGATAATGTGCCGGTTGAGGCTGTTATCGATGCACTGGTTAATTCAGTGAAGGCACCATAATGAAGATAGATTACGAGTATTTATCCAAGATAAGGAGAGCTGTAGCTCTTTATACAAAGAGGAAGACCTCCAATATTCTTGACGGCGATTTCCATTCGGTCCACAGAGGAAGGAGTATGGAATTCGACGACCTGAAGGAGTACGCCATCGGTGACGATGTACACGATATCGACTGGAAGTCCTCGTCGCGTATGGGCTCTATTCTTGTGCGCAGATACATGACCGACAGAAGACACAATGTCATGTTCATCTGCGACAGGGGAAGCAAGATGCTTGGCGATACTTCAGGAGGTGAGTCCAAGAAGGAGCTGATGCTCATGACCTTCGGGACACTTTCCTATATAGTTGGCAGGAACGGTGCGGATTACGCCATGGCAACTCCTGCAGAGCATAATGCCGGTATCAGTTTCTTTAAGTCCGGATCTGATCACCTGGAGAAGCTTCTTTATGACTATGAGAGTAAGGTTACTGAGGACAGCCCCTGTACACTGATCCAGACAATTACTGAGGTCCTTAATACAGTACACAAGAGGATGATCATATTTCTTTTGACGGATATGGAAGGCCTCGCACAGCTCGATGACGGAATAGTAAGGAGCATGACCAAGGAGCATGATCTTCTCATCATAAACATTGACGATGCGTTCCTTACCGGAGACACCGTGTATGACAGCTGCTTAAGCCGCTATGAGAGATTTTTCCTCTCTCACAGCAAAGCCCTTCACGAGGAAGAGGTAAGACAGAGAGAAGAGATCATAAGGACTGCTTCCGAGATCTGCAAGAGAAATAAAGCATGCCTGACTACAATTTCCAAGGAAGAGCAGATAATTGAGAGCACGATCGCTCTGCTTGAAAGGTACAGAAATGGTTACTACGGTTAAGCTACAAGATCCATTTGAATATAGCTGGTGGGTGATACTGATTGCGGTGGTGCTGGGATCTATTGCCATCACTGCAATTGTTTTTTTCCTCATAAAGCTCTTTTCCGCATTAAGGAAAAAGAAAGAGGTTAAAAGACCTGCAGCCAGGAAGATAGCCATGACTCCGGAGATGATCTACAGGGTCAAGACCCAGTATATCGGCAAGGTACAGGCATTGCTTGGCAACTATGCTCAGAACAGGATCGAGAAAAGAGAAGCATACCAGCAGCTTAGTGCACTGATAAGGGAATTTGTGCATGAGGTTACGGGTATCAATGTTGAGAATTTTACCATTAAGGAAGTTAAGGCTTTCGGGATCAAGAAGCTGGATGTCCTGATGGAGGAGTATTACGTGCCCGAGTTTGCGGAGGATGAAAAAGCACAGGATAAAGATTTTACACAGTCCTGTAACAGGGCAATGGGAGTGATCAAAGCATGGAGTTAATGTATACGGGTGTCGTTATCATAGGCATTATTGTTATTGTGGCGGCGCTTCTTATTATCTATTTTTTGCACAGGCGTAAAACGTCCAGCTATACAAACGGCACAAGGGCTGCCAATACTGAGAGGATCAGAAACTCCAAGCTCTACAAGAGCCTTAATGTAAGATACAGGGTTTTGACTTTGGTGATGCTTGTTGGAATGGTGGGAAGTATTGTGGCATCTCTTTTCCTGGCAGCGAGACCCTACAGGACCGACGATGTTGTAAGCGGAGTTAAAAAGAGGGATATCATCCTGTGTCTCGATGTCTCATATTCACTATATGATCTTAATTCAGAGATCACGGATTACCTCAAGAACGTGGTTGCAGGACTTGAGGGGGACAGGTTCGGAATAAGTATTTTTAATACCTCCTCAGTTACGTATGTTCCTCTTACTGATGATTATGATTATGTCATCGACAGGCTGGATGCCCTCAATGAGTACTTCGTTATGCAGAAGGAGTACGAGGAGAACTATGTACAGCTCTATGAAACCTACGATGAGATCCCTGTGGATCAAAGGGAGAGGTTTGATGAGCTTCAGGATAAACTGGACTACTTTGAGGCAGGAACCCTTTACGATAATTTCTACAGAGGATCTTCACTTATCGGAGAAGGCCTTGGCACAGCGCTGTACTCTTTTCCCTATCTGGGAAGCTCTGAGAGAACAAGAGTCATCATCATGTGCACAGACAATGAGCTTAACGCCTATGGCAGAGAAGTCCTGAATTTAAAAGAGGCATCTGAGTACTGCAAGAAAAACAACGTAACTGTGTTTGGAATATTCCCCTCTGAGGAGAAGTTCTATATGCCTGAAGAGTATAACTATTCGTCATGTCTTAACGGCTTTAAGAACGCAGTAGAGACCACGGGGGGCAAGTTCTATATAAGGACAAAATCCCAGTCTGTTTCAGAGATTGTTCAGGATATCCAGAAACAGGAAGCCATGCTTGTCAAGATCGTTATGACCAGACAGACAGTGGATCTTCCGAGGATTCCTTTTATCATCATGTTTATTTGCCTTGCTATCGGATGCACGGCAGGATTGGTATTACAGAAATGAGCATACAACCTATTTTTCCGCTGGGGACAATGCTGGCAGTATTTGCAGTATTGTTTTTACTCACGGCGTATTTTGTAATAAAAAACAAAACAAAGACAGCAGAGAGGATCGCTACACTTGCGCGCCTTGGCATCATCTATCTTCTGGCGCTCATAATTGGAATGAGACCGGTGATGGTCGAGACCAGGTATGAGTTTGCCACCAAGAACCTTGACGTGTTGTTTGTCATTGATAACACCATCAGCATGTGGGCTAAGGATTACAACGGCAAAAAGGAGAGAATGGAAGGCGTAAGAAAAGATGTGAACTACATCATCGATGAGCTGGCAGGAAGTAATTTCGGACTTGTCACCTTTGATGATTCTGCCCATGTACTGGCACCTTTTACCCAGGACCTGCAGTATATAAGGGATCTCATGGATACCTTCACGACACCTGACAGTTACTATGCCAAGGGAAGTGATATATCCATTGCATATCAGGATATAGAGAGCCTTCTTTTGTCATCAAACAGAAAAGAGAACAGGAAGACAATTGTCTTTTTCATAAGCGACGGTGAGATAACTAACGGAAAAGAGCTCAGGGACTTCACCGAGCTCGGACAGTACGTTGATGCCGGGGCGGTTCTAGGCTATGGGAGCGAAGCCGGCGGCAAGATGAAAAACAGCTACGGCAGCGGTAATCTCTATGACTATAACACCCATAAGGATGCGGTTTCTAAGATCGACGAGGAGAACCTTAAGAAGATAGCAGAGGGACTCGGCATTGAGTACATGAACATGAACAGTGGCAACTCATCTCTTGTCGGCAATGTTGAGCTGATAAAGGAAAGCAGCAAGACCATCATAGAAAGCGGCAGCGGAGCTGAGGTTAAGAGGGATCTGTATTTCTATCTCGCATATCCTCTGATGCTTATGGTGCTTGTTGAGATAATACTGTTTTCCAGAAGAGGGAGGTTGTGATCATGAGAAAAATTCCTCTGAAGTATTACTTTATAGCACTTATCGGAACGATCATCCTGATC
>JAFSTR010000040.1 GCA_017445665.1 Butyrivibrio sp.
AAGCTTCATTGATTGAGAAGGAGGAGTTACCATGATTCAGCACATATATACAGAGGATACCTTAAACCAGAATATTTCTTTTGGAATCTTTAACCGCAGGATCTTTGATAACAGGAAGAACCTCAGGGACCTTTCCAATCATACAGTGATAATAGTGACCGACAAGATCATAGATGAGACTCTGATCAAGGAGTTGGCGGACGTGATCCTCAAGAAGGGTTGCAAGAACGTGGCATTTTGCGGAACAGCATCCGATGAGTGGCAGAGAGTGTTTGATGAGGCAGACCGTGAGATCAACGGCTTCAACGATATCACAGGTTATGAGGACTTCGCGGTTATGTGGAGATTTGAGGACATCGAGTCTCTTGCAGACGAAGTTTATACATGCTGGAATGAGGTGCTGATCCTCTGCAGTAATATGTCTCTTATCAGAGAGTGTCAGAATGTCTTGAAAGAGGCATAATGTTCATAAAATATACATAAAAACCATTTATAATATTGCTTAACAACGACATCTACAGGAGGAGCAACAATGAGGGAAGCAATTACAAGAAAATGTGATCTTTTAATCGAGAACTGGAAACTGATTCATAAAGGCTTTTGGCTTGAGAATGGCAGCATTGCTGCGATTGCAGCTGCTACTTTCGCAGAGAAGGGTAGGGACGTCGATGTTGAGATGCTCAAAGAGTGCCATAAGATCCTCAAGAAAAAAGAGGGAATATTCTCAGAGTTTCGAGGAAACAGCGAGCTCATAGTAACATCGAAGATGGCTCTTAGTGCAGATCCCGAGCGCTATCTTGAGGATGTCACTGGAGTATATAAGAAGTTCCAGAAGGGGAAGTTCTGGGGATCCAATTACAGAGCACTTGCTGCCATGACTATTTGTGATGTGGGCAAGGCTTCTGAGGCAGATGCTATTATTGAGAAGACTAATGAAATCTTAAAGGGCATGAATAAGGTCCATCCGTTCCTTACATCGGATGAGGATACCTCTTTTGCCGTTCTTCTCGCCATAAGCGGCAAGGAGACAGAAGATATTCTAAAAGAGCTTGAGGAGACCTATCAGAGCCTTAAGAAGAAGTTTTCTCTTCATGACAATGCAGTATATTCACTGAGCCAGGTTCTTACTTCATACGAAGGCGGTGCACAGGACAAGGCAGACAAGGCTATAGAAATTTTTGATGCTTTTACCGCAGCAGGAGCTAAGTATGGCAAGGGCTATGAACTGGCTTCTTTGGGAACACTTATTGGCCTTAATGCCGAATCTGACGATATTGCAGCAGAGGTCGTAGAGACAGCCGATTACTTAAAGGGCAATAAGGGCTTTGGTGCCTTTGACATGGGCAAGGCTACAAGACTTATGTTTGGAACCATGATGGTTGCAGGAGATAACACGGATGAGAACTACAAAGTTGGAGCGTCTGTTATAAGCGGAGCTGTTGCAAGAGTAGTTGCTGAGCAGACAGCAATGCTAGTTGCTATTATGGCTGCAAGTACTAGTTCCGCAACAACTTCTTCATCACATTGATGAAAGGCAGGACAGTTATGAGAGCATACTTTGCCGGTGGATGCTTTTGGTGCGTCACACCGATCTATAAGATGTACGGAGTAGACAAGGTGGTCTGCGGATATTCCGGAGGGGATGAGGCAGATCCCAAATATGAAGATGTGAAAGCCCAGAAGACAGGGCATCGCGAGACTATAATGCTTGAATATGATCCCGAGAAGGTGACATATGACAAGCTCCTGGATATCTTTCTGGCAAACGTTGATCCATACGACGGAGAGGGACAGTTTATCGACAAGGGATTTTCCTATACCCTGGCGATCTACTACACCACAGAGGAAGAGAAGCTAAGGGCACAGGCTCGTATCAGGAAGCTGGAAGAGGAGTCGGGAAAGCGCGCCCGAATTGCAATTGAGAAGTTTAAGAGCTTTTATGAAGCTGAGGAGTATCATCAGGACTACTACCTGAAGAATCCTGAGGCTTTTGAGAAAGAGCTTATAGAGTCCGGTAGGAAAAAGGTATAAAACAGATGATCAGGAGGTTCTTATGGCAAAGGTATTACTGTTAAACGGCAGTCCTCATGCAAACGGCTGTACAGCCAGAGCACTGGAGGAGATGGTAAATGTCTTTTCACAAGAGGGAGTTGATACTGAGGTTATCCAGGTTGGAAATCAGGATATCCGCGGATGCGTATCCTGCGGCTTTTGTGAAAAGAATGGAAAGTGCGTATTTAATGACCTTGTAAATGAGGTGGCAGAGAAGTTTAAGGATGCTGACGGACTTGTTGTCGGAAGCCCTGTTTACTACGCTTCTCCCAACGGAACCATCCTTTCGTTTATGGACAGGCTCTTTTACAGCACGTCTTTTTCCAAACACCTCAAGGTGGGAGCTGCAGTAGTCAGCTGCAGAAGAGGCGGCAATACAGCAACCTTTGATGCGCTGAACAAATACTTCACCATCAGCGGAATGCCTGTTGCGCCCAGTACATACTGGAATCAGGTGCACGGCTTCTCAAGAGAAGATGTAGAGAAGGATCTTGAAGGCCTTCAGACCATGAGAAATCTGGCCAGGAACATGTCCTTTATGATCAAGGCATTTGCCGATGCAAAAGAGAAGTATGGCGAGCCTTTAGTGGAGAGAGACTCCTTCACAAGCTTCCCTGACGGCAAGTAATAACAGAGGCAAGGCATGGGAAATGAAAACGGAACCTGGATAATGTACGGTGTTGACTGGAATGATCCGGAATGCCTGCATACTGTCCGGGATGCGATCAACTACATAAATGAAACAGGTTTTTTGCCCCTGTTTAAAAATGATATTCCGGGATTCTCGCTGGAGGAGCGCACAGTGCCGGACTATTGGTGGTGCGGAGATCCGGAGGTTGATCCCTGGGAGTGGAGAGAGCTTATTGCACGAAGCGCAGAGGTTGCCTACGGTAAGTTCTTTGATAAGAAGGCGGGTTTTATCTCCAAGAAGTGGCTTCCGTATTTTGCAAATCACAGGCGCGACGGTTATGACTTTGATGCCCTTTGGGACGATGAGAAGGCTTCAAGGCGCCAGAAGAAGATCATGGATGTACTTGAGCTTGAACAGGAGATATATTCCAATGAACTTAAAGCCCGCGCCGGCTTTGGCAAGGGCGGAGAGAAGGGTTTTGACGGAACGATAACCGACCTTCAGATGAAGACCTATCTCTGCGTTCGGGACTTCAGGCAGAGGAGGAACAAGAAGGGCGAACTCTACGGCTGGCCTATAGCAATCTACACCAAGCCTGAGACCTTGTGGGGATATGATCATGTGACATCTGCGTACAGAGAGTCATCTGCCGACTCCGGAGCACGCATTGCAGAACACATGAAAGACATTTATCCGATCGCCACTTCCACGCAGATGAAAAAGGTCCTGGGCATTAGTTAAATAGGTAAAGCAAAGAGCTGTCATTCCAGAACGTGATATGATTC
This sequence comes from Butyrivibrio sp., assembly GCA_017445665.1. Lineage (GTDB taxonomy): Bacteria > Bacillota > Clostridia > Lachnospirales > Lachnospiraceae > Butyrivibrio. The sequence continues at coordinate 3,469 of JAFSTR010000040.1, forward strand.
CTCCTAAGTAGACAAGGTAAATAACCAAAACTACTTAGGAGGTTTTTTATGCCACAAAGAAAACATAATTCAAAGTGGATCCTGGAACGAGTTCATGAATATCTATCTGGCCAAGGCTCATTTAAATCAATAGCTGAGTCTAATGGTGTTAGTCCATACTCGCTTCAATCATGGGTATACAAATATCAAGCGCATGGTGAAATGGCATTTATTGATACGCCTGGAAATAAACGATACAGTAAAGAATTTAAACTTAAGTGCATCGAAGAAGTTTTATCTGGTCAAGGTAGTGTTTACGATATTGTAGCAAAGTACAATATATCATCAAGATCCGTTCTTCAACGATGGATTATAAAGTATAATGCCAATAGAGAGCTAAAGGATTATGATCCTATGCGGGAGGTCTATATGGCAGAAGCTAGAAGAAAAACCACTATCGAGGAACGCAAGGAAATCGTCAAGTACTGTATTGAGCACGGTCGTGATTACAAAGGCACTGCTTCTTTGTATGACGTTTCATACACGCAAGTCTATAGCTGGGTAAGAAAGTATGATGCGGATGGGGAAGAGGCGCTTATTGACAAGCGAGGTCATCACAAAACTGATGATGAAGTTGATGAGCTTGAACGTCTTCGTCGCGAGAATAAAAGGCTAAAGCGTCAACTTGAAGAAAAAGATATGATGGTAACACTGTTAAAAAAAGTGAAGGAATTAGAAGGGATGTGAGGCTTGGCCGTACTCGGCTAGAATCAAAGTATCTGGCAATACAAAGCTTACATGAAGAGAATAACTGGAGCATAAACTGGATGTGCAAAGGGCTGGGTGTTTCACACGCAGCTTATTACAAATGGCTTCATAGAGAAGCTCCAGAGCAGGAATTGGAGAATCAGCGAATTGCTGCTCTTATTAGAGAATACGATGATCGCTTTGGACATATCCTTGGGTACAGACGTATGACGTTATGGATAAACCACTTCAATGGGACTGATTATAAAGTAAAGCGTATACACAGAATCATGAAAGCCATCGGAGTTCACGCAATTATTCGTGCCAAGAGAAAACAATACGAACCTTCTACGCCAGAGACTGTCGCAGAGAATACTCTCAAAAGAGATTTCCATGCAGACAAGCCCAATGAAAAGTGGACAACTGACGTTACTGAGTTTAAGATACCCGAGGTTAATAAAAAGCTGTATTTAAGTACCATTCTTGATCTCTACGACAGGTCTCCGGTAGCTTATGTTCTCAGCAACAGAAATGACAATGCGCTTGTATTCAAAACCTTTGACAAAGCAATAGCGGAGAACCCTGATGCCACCCCACTTTTTCACTCGGACCGTGGATTCCAGTACACCAGCAAAGTCTTCAAAATGAAGCTTCAGAAACAAGGTATGGAACAGTCTATGTCTCGTGTAGGACATTGCATAGACAATGGACCAACTGAAGGATTCTGGGGCATTATTAAAACTGAGATGTACTGCATGTTTGATGTAACTGATGAAGCGTCACTTAGGAACGCCATAGAGAAATACATGGACTTTTATACCAATGAAAGGCCACAGGAAAGATTCGGCGGAAAGACACCTGCCCAGGTACGTAAAGAAGCAATGCTCACGGATATGCCCACTGATTATCCCATTCCTGATAATAAGCGTATCCAGAAGTATAAAGCAAAATGGGCAGCATAATCATGAATTGAAATGAAGCCAGAGACTAAACGCCTCTGCCCTTGAATAAAGTGCGCAAAGCGCACAAATATCCTTGATCTGCTTGACTACAGAATATCTGTCATCACTTATATACTTTA
>JAFSTR010000041.1 GCA_017445665.1 Butyrivibrio sp.
ATCATTGTTATCCCTTATGATTCCCTTTGGCATCTTCACGTTATCCGGATGGTCAGGCTCTTCCTCCTTCATGATCTTGCGCAGGTTATAGAAGGCATCATAGAACGTGCCGTTTGCCTCAAGCACTTCCATCCACTCCTCGTCAATGTCCTCCTCGGGATACTGTTCTTCGGGGGACAGCTCGTCAGACGGATCTTCATCTTTTGCAACTTTATCCTTTTCTTCGGAATCTTTTGAAGGTTTTGAGTCAGATCCTTTTTCTACGCTCTTATCGTTTTTGTTAAGCGCCAGTTCGTCAGCTGCATCGCCGCTGTCTCCGCATGCCAAAAGAGATGTCGCGGTAAGAACCATCGCAAAGATAAACGATAATACACGGGCTTTGTGATTTTTACTCATAAGCGTAATACTCCTTTACATCAGGTTGATGATCTGTTACATGCTTTTAACGGTATTTCTCATCTTAACGATCTTAACGGTCAGTATTATCTCTATAACAATGACAGCGATCCATATCAGTACGATCGCAAGGCCAAATCCGGCACTGCTCTCTTTGGAAACGTCTTCAGACCTGTAATACTCAACCGAAGATATCTCTCCGTCCTCAACCTTAATGAAGAACGTGCCGTCGACGCTTTCCGGGATATATGTGTATGTTGTCTTCCTCTGGTTGTCTTTTGCGCCTTCGGTGTAAACCTCCTCTTTGCGGGGCAGCGAATGAAAATCATCATATGAGGCGCTCACTCCGTCGATATCGATCTTCTCGCATGTGGCGGATCTGTCGTAGAGCGTCTCGTCCTCGTACTCGTACTTGTCCTCTTCCTCGTTGTATATCTTCCGCTCCTGCTCGACCTTCCTTCGGATCATGATATAAGCGCCGTCCTCGCCCTTTACGGTAACGGGATCAACGGCGGTAACCGTCCCGGTATAGATGGCGGCACCGTTATCGGTGTCATCAACGAATTCTACAACACTCATATCATCAAGTACGGATGCAGATGCGATTTCTCCCTGCTTTGCCTTGCCCACGGCACCGAGAATGACGGTAAGCGCCAGTCCTATGACAGCCGTAATGACCGCCCCTATGATCCTTCCCTTGTTGCCTTTTTGCAGTTGTGCCTTGCGTCTTTGGTTGTCATAGGCTCAACAAAAAGAGTCTTGTATCCACCTATGAGTGAGAAATACCCTATATCAGTAAGCATACGCTCCGCATAAGGCCCATCATTTATGATCAGTCCCTTGTCATCGCGCAGTTTCTGTATCTGTTGTGCATATGTCAAATACGGCTTTGCCATGTACTACTACCTTTTAAAACAAAATTAAAGGAGGGCCCTCAGGTCCTCCCGCGGTTCCAGTCCTCACGAGTATCTGGAACTAAGTCACTACAATCAGTTTAAAGCAAATCACCCATTCTGTCAAATGCGTTTTTGAACCATTATCGCGCTATTTCGCGTATTTTTCGGGGCTGTTCAATGCATTGTGTCACCGACAGATCTTCTCCGCCAAGTGCCCGCTGCAATACACGTCGGATCATATTCGGGACAAAATCCTGCTCGGATAACCATTTGATAGACCTCTTGAGCTTTCTCAAGACCTCAAGCTCCATCTTATCTTTTATCGGCAGTTTTCGGCTATCCTCTATACTCTTCTCCCTCTGTTTGACCCCGAAACCCCGTCCCCGGGGCTCATTCCTATGTATGACCCCCTAACCCCGTCCCCAGGGTTCCTTTGTTTTTCGTATAATAAAAGGACCATGCTCTTCACATGATCCTTCAAAGTCTTTTCGATGATGACTTTATACAGCTATTTCACATTTTTCTTTCAGATTATTCAGCATGCTATACTTAATCATTCCTTCCAGCTGCATTCTCCCAACTACTATCCCAGGTGCAATTCCCTGTTCTTTTGCAAATTGGAGTACGCTTCTCTCTGAATAATCTCTAC
>JAFSTR010000042.1 GCA_017445665.1 Butyrivibrio sp.
ACTAGGGGATAAAATGGAAAAGAAAAAATCGCAAATATTAACAGTGGTTTCATTGATTATTCTGTGTCTTGGGATTATTGGATGTGGAAGGAATCAAGAGTTTGCAGAGTATAAGGAATGGTATAATACTTTGCATATAAATAGACATAAAGGTATTAGTGTTCATGCGTTGAGCGAAGATGAAGGGCATTTTCAGATTAGTGTAAAATGTAACCCTGAGCATCTGGATTCTTTCAATGAAGTTATTCAGGCTCACAATGATTTTGCATCAGCTCATCCGGGATATTTTGACAATGTTTCAGTAGAGTATGATACTGTTTATTCAAGTGGCGCTGGATATTTTAGGTTTTTTAATAAGCCCCATGAGGACTTTTCAGGATTGAATGCTGACTGGATGCAGTGCGATGGAGCCATTATGTATTTACAGGGCAATATCCAAGATTTTACAATTGCCTATAATGAGCATCAAACTGAATTTTCTGAATCGGTACTTATTCTGGAGTCAGAGGACCCGGGATACTATTCAGAAGTGGATTATGAGTTCCTGAAGCAATTTGCCAACCTGGAACGGATAATAATAAAGTACTCGGGAGAGTATGATATGGATGATGTCGTCCAGATAATAAACAAATATACTTCTGAAGTATCTGTGTATGAAGTGCTCGAAGATTATGAATTAAAACAATGGCGTTAAACAGAACGGCCCAGAGATATTATGGTCACTAAGCGGGTGACATGTATATGTAGTCCCCAGCCGGAATCTGTGGCAATATGGCGTTTTCTGCCTTCGGGACATGACTTTTTCTTGTTCGATGATCTACTTCCGGCTAGAATCTGTGGCAATATGGCACCTTTTTACCTTCGGGACATGACAACCTCTTGCACAAGAGGTTGTCTCTTGCTGAAATCTGTGGCAGAACAGCAGGTTATCGCCCCTGGGAGTTCTCATTCTGCCGGCCCCTTAGTGACCTAAACGCATGAAATGCCAAAACGTCAAGAATGGGCGCTTTTTGCCCACTTGTCTTGTTCTTGACGTTTTGGCATTTCATGCTATAATCCCTGAACTTGGGGTCGGCAGATCATACATCATCCGAAAATCAAACACCTCGCAACATAGATCAGGAAAATATGTACCGGGTAGAATGCGTAGAACAGATACTTGAAGTTCCCAATCCTGGGGCCTCTCTCATGGTTGTAGAGATAAAGAAGCACAAAGCAGGGGAAGGCGTAGTATTCTGTGCCGAGGAAGCTCAGCTCGATAAAGCCTGCCACAATATTTAGAGGGAATAGGGATCTGAGAATATAGAAGATAAAGATAAGCCCAACGCCAAATCCGTGATAGTCGGTGTGGATATACTCGGCCAACAGGATCCCGGCAGCAAGAACAAGAGCTGTTAAGATGTATGAAACCCAGATGGGAAGAGCTTTCTTATTGATAACTATGAAACCATTAAGGAGATACTCACTCACCCATATTACCAGCAGTCCTATCAGAAGAGTAAAATACACATTGCAGTGACTTAAGAGGATATCATGATTGGCGCCAAAGCACTCAAAGAAATTGATGTTAAATACATCGTGTTTGGCATAGAAGGTTATATCAAATACAGGTTCTGAGATTATTCCAAAAAGTAACAGGCTAAGAGCATATCTTAGCCTGTTTTTTGTATGAATGAATCCCTCCACCAGCAAAAAACAGAAGATGGGAAAAGCGTTTCTTCCGATGCCGCGGAGTATGTCATATATAAGCTTGATCTTTTCAAAAGGAATATTGTCAGGATAAAGACCGGCTTTTACCACCGGAAGCATTATACCTGCTGTAATGTGGTCCAGAAGCATAATAACACAAGCTATCATTTTAAGGGTGAGGCCGTTTATTTTTTTGAAACCTTCTGTAATACCACGCATAACTGCTCCTGAATAAATCACTCGAAGATAACCTTGTCCCATGTGTCGTCAGGGATAAGCGCGATATAGGTCTTACCTGTGTTGATCTGAAGCTCTGCGCCTGTCTCGTCGTAGTATCTGGTCACGCCTGTTTCGCTGGTCTTAGCCCATGTACAATCCTTGGCTACACCGTTTGTGAGATACCATGCATACTCGCCTGATCCGATGCAGTTGTAGATAAGATATCCGTTCTCATCGAGCTGAGCGAATGAGCATTTCTGAAGGATCACGTTTTTGAATGTAAGTGGCTCGCCGTTTGCTTCATCAAAGTACTGGTCGCCGTACTCATAGTACTCATAAAGACCTGTCTCAGCGTTGTAACGAAGCTGTGATGAGTTGTGAGTGAATGGAAGAACTACACCGTTAGCTGTATAGGATCTGTCATACTTCTCATCAAGGTTGATCTCTTCGCCGTATGGCACAAAGTTGAAGTGACTGCCTTCGTTGGCGAACTCGTTGTAAGTTGCTGAAATATCAAATCTTTCGATATCGGACTCGATGTCACCATTTAAGATGTACTCTGTAAACTCTCTTGACTTGCCGTTGTCTACTCTTGAGAAGTAGCCGGAAATATGATCCTTGGCCCAGTCTTTTACGAAGTAAGCGTCGTTGTGGTAAGGACCTCCGTCGTGGCACAGGATTGCGTTCCACTCAGCAGCCAGGAGGATGTTGGTGGGTCTCGTGCTACGGATGCTTCCGAGCTGATCGATTGAGCCCCAATCCTTGACTACGCACATAAGTCTAGTGATCCTGTCGTTCTTGGTGCTGTTCATGAGTTCATAGACAACATCTGCCTTGGTTGTATCAAAATGAGGAAGAGCAGTGATCTCGTTGTCCACCATTGCGGCGATGGGACGCTGATCCTTGATATCCTCGCTGATAGGCTCTCCTGTAAGCTCTGAGAAATACATTCCCTCAGGAAGTACGTAGGGCTCGTTGCTGTCTACAGTTGTTTCCTCCTCTGCAGAAGTCTCATTAGCGGAATCGGTAACCTCCTCAAAAGACACTCCGCCGGCAGCTCCATCCTTGTCTGCGTCTTCAGGTGTTGCGCCGCAGGCTGCCATTGCCACGAGCATAGCTGCGCTTAAAATAGTTGCAACAGCTCTTTTGCCATATGTTCTAAACATTTTCATAATCTCCTTATTAAGTTGAAATAAAACCAATCCTATATATTCTATCAAAATGGCAAGGGTTTTTCCATGGGTTTTCCATTAAAGTTTCATGGTATAATGAGAACGGAATGGCATAAACTATAATGACCAAGGAGGCAGTGCTTATGAAACTGATGTTTATCGGTGCTGACCATGAAGTAACAGGAAGCTGTCATTTTATTGAGGCTGCAGGCAAGAACATCCTGGTTGACTACGGAATGGAGCAGGGCAGGAACTACTTTGAGAACGTGCCACTGCCGGTGTCTGCGCCGGAAATTGATTATGTTTTTCTGACACATGCTCATGTGGATCACTCAGGAAATCTCCCGCTTTTATATGCAAAAGGATTCAGAGGCAAGATATTTGCCACGGAAGCCACAGCCGATCTGTGCAACATAATGCTCAGAGACTGCGCCCACATTCAGATGCAGGAGGCAGAGTGGAGAAATCGTAAGGGTAAAAGAACTAAGGACATCGATATAATTGAACCGACCTATACAATGGAGGATGCGGAGAACACTATCAGATGCTTTGTGCCCTGCAGCTACGATCAGGAGATAGAAGTCTGTGAAGGCGTCAGGATCAGGTTTACGGACATCGGACACCTTCTTGGCTCAGCCAGTATAGAGGTTTGGCTTCAGGAAAAGAATGTGGAGAAGAAGCTTGTCTTTTCCGGAGATATAGGAAACAAGAACCAGCCGCTTATCAAGGATCCTCAAAAGACCGATGAGGCCGATGTGGTTGTCATGGAGTCTACCTACGGTGACAGGCTTCATCCCGGGGAGAGACCCGATTATGTAAAAGAGCTTGCAGCTATCCTGGACAGGACCTTTGCACGGGGAGGGAATGTGGTCATTCCTTCTTTTGCAATAGGAAGAACTCAGGAAGTGCTATACTTTATAAGACTTATAAAGAGAGGACAGATGGTCAGCTCAAAACCTGATTTTAAGGTGTTCGTGGACAGTCCTCTTGCTGTGGAAGCAACTGAGATATTCGAGAGAAATCAGTATGAATGCTATGATGATGAGGCGATGGAGCTCATCAGAAAGCACATAAATCCCATAACCTTCCCGGGACTTAATCTGTCCATCACGACAGAGGAGTCCAGGGCCATCAATGAAGATCCGGAGCCAAAGGTCATCATCTCCGCAGCCGGAATGTGCGATGCGGGCAGGATCAGGCACCATCTTAAGCACAACCTTTGGAGAGAAGAGAGTACAATACTTTTCGTGGGATATCAGTCTGTGGGGACCACGGGACGTGCTATCATTGACGGTGCTGAGCAGGTCAAACTCTTTGGTGAGACCATCGACGTAAAGGCAGAGATCGCCAAGCTTGAGGGACTTTCGGGACACGCAGATCACAACGGACTCATCGAGTGGGTAGAAGGCTTTACCAAAAGACCTAAGAAAGTATTTGTTGTACACGGCGAAGACAGTGTCTGCACAGCCTTTGCCCAGTGCCTTTCAAACGACCACGGCTTTGATGCATACGCACCTTACAGCGGTACAGTGTACGACATCATATCCGGACAGATCATAAAGGAAGGCATTCCGGTACCGGTCAAGAAGAAAGAATCAACGCTTGTTTCCGATGTCTACGCACGGCTTAAGGCAGCAGGAGCAAGGCTTATGGGCATCATAGCAAGGGCTGAGGGAATGACAAATAAGGATAAAGCCAAATTCGCAGATCAGATAAATTCACTGTGCGACAAATGGTCGCGATAGCAATTCGTATATCGCGACATTGTAAATTAAAGGGAGGAGTAACTATGGCAAGAGCGGATGAGATTTTCATCGACATGTGCAGGGATATCCTGGATAACGGAACCTCAACCGAGGGGGAGAAGGTAAGACCACACTGGCCGGACGGAACACCGGCTTACACCATCAAGAAATTCGGAGTTGTTAACAGATACGATCTGTCAAAAGAGTTTCCGATAATGACTCTCAGAAAGACAGCACTTAAAAGTGCTACCGACGAGATCCTGTGGATCTATCAGAAAAAGAGCAACAATATCAACGACTTAAACAGCCACATCTGGGATGAATGGGCTGACGAGACGGGATCCATCGGAAAGGCCTACGGCTATCAGATCGCGCAAAAGAGCATCTACAAAGAGGGCGAATTCGACCAGATGGACAGGGTTATCTATGACCTCAAGAACAACCCGTTCTCAAGAAGAATCATGACCAATACATATGTCTTTTCCGACCTTCATGAGATGCATCTGTATCCCTGCGCTTACAGCGTGACCTACAATGTAACCCAGAAAAAGGATGAGGACAGGCTTACACTTAATGCAATCCTGAACCAGAGGTCACAGGACGTTCTGGCTGCCAACAACTGGAACGTTGTTCAGTATGCGGTTCTTGTTCATATGATCGCTCAGGTCTGTGACATGAACGTAGGAGAACTGGTGCACGTTATTGCGGATGCACATATCTATGACAGGCATGTTCCGCTCATCAAAGAGCTCATCGAGAGAAAACCCATGCCGGCACCTAAGTTCCACTTAAACCCAGACGTCAAGGACTTCTACGAGTTCACAAGAAATGACGTATCCCTTGAGGGTTATGAGGTTGCAGGTGAACAGCTGAAAGATATACCGATAGCGATTTGAGCGATAAGTAGGCGAAGGAACAAACAATTCTCTGCTTGCAGAAAGAATTGTTTGTTTCTGAGAATACAACGGACATGAGGAAAAAAGAGATGCGAGTTTATGAGCATCTCGATTTCCGAATGTCCGTAGCATGGCGAGAACGCAGTGGAGCCATGCGTATATCGCTCACAACATAGAAAGGAGCAGCAGTAATGCAGGCAATTGTAGCAGTGGACAGCAATTGGGCCATTGGAAATAAGGGACAGCTTCTCGTAAGTATCCCTGCAGATCAGAAAGACAACTTCAGGGCAAGGACCCTTGATAAAACAATAATCTACGGCAGAAAGACACTGGAGACTTTTCCTCAGAAGATAGTCCTGCCAAAGAGAAGAAACATCATACTCTCAACAAAACCCGACTATGAAGTAAGAAATGCCGAGGTTGCTCACAACAGAGAGGAACTTATGGAGCTTATAAAGGACGAGAACCCCGACGACGTATTCATCATTGGCGGAGCAAGTGTCTACAAGGAATTCCTTGATGACTGTGACAGATGCATCGTGACTTTCATCGACAAGGCATACGAAGCAGACGCGTATTTCCCTAACCTGGACAAACTGCCTGAGTGGGAACTCACAGAAGAGAGCGATGAACAGGTTTACTTTGACTTAACATACACTTACAGGATATATACAAGAAGATGAGTAGAAAAAGAGCTCTGGTTTTAATCAACAAAACAGCAGGAACCGGCAGAGCAGGCAACGATACCTACGAGATCGTAAAAAAGCTTGCGGAAAACGGATACGAACCCCTGGTCTATCCTATATTACCCGGAACAGAACTATCCTCGGAGATCCTTCTTTCGGAGTATGATGGCAGTGTGGATATGGTACTTTGCAGCGGAGGTGACGGTACGCTGAACCACGTCATGAGTGCCATTATTGAGATGAAAAATAAACCCATCCTGGCCTATGTTCCCGCGGGAAGTACCAATGATTTCGCAAGAGGTCTCGGCATCCCGGCTCAGAGGTCCAAGGCTATAGATATAGCTGTTTTGGGAAAAGAGTATACGTATGACGTCGGTAAGATAGAAAACCGCTACTTTAATTACGTAGCGGCCTTCGGAGCTTTTTCCAAAGTAAGCTATGCAACGGACCAGGAGCTTAAGAATGTTCTTGGCTACGCAGCCTATGTGATAAGCGCTATTGCTGAGCTTCCGCAGAACATCGGCTACAGCACTCACATGAGAGTTGAGGCCGAGGGAATAAGTGAGGAGGGCGACTATCTCTTTGGCGCCATGAGCAATTCGGCTTCTGTCGGTGGTATGAATCTTTTCGGGGATTCCGATATCCATCAGGATGATGGAAAGATGGAGCTTATGCTCATAAGATCTCCCAAGAATCTTGCAGAGTTTAATGCCATACTCACAGCCCTTGCCACCAAGGAGGAAGGCAATCCTTACATCACCTTTAAGCAGGTAAGATGGGCTAACTTCTACTCGGAGGACGAAGTCGAATGGACTTTGGATGGTGAGTTTGGCGGAGCCTACAAAGAGAGCAGGATAGAAGTAATAAATAAAGCAGTAACCATAAAAGTACGTCAGATAAATGAAGAAGAATGATATTGTTCTCATAGCGGTTTTACTTGTGGCAGCGGTGCTTGTGGCAGCCGGTATGAGGATCTGGCAAATGAATAATACAAAGGATACAGCAAACGTTGTGGTGACCATAGACGGAGAGGTGTATGGCACTTACCCTTTGTCTGAGGATAGGACAGAGAGGATTGAACTTCCCGACGGCTCCTACAACATCCTGATAATCGCAGATGGCTACGCCGATGTAGCAGAGGCTTCATGCCCCGATCAGATCTGCGTCAAACACAACCACATAAGATACTCCGGGGAAGCTATCGTGTGTCTGCCAAACAAGGTTGTGGTCACTGTGGAAGGCGGCGAGGATAATGATATTGATGGGTCAACGTTTTAAGGTCAGCCCGTGAGATAGCTTATTATGAACAACAGGAAAATTGCCTTTTTAGGGCTCTTTGTGGCACTTGCATTTGTGCTTTCATACATTGAATATATGCTGCCCCTGAACATAGGGATACCGGGTGCCAAGATCGGTCTGGCCAATCTGGTGGTCATGGTGGCGCTCTACACAGTTGGCGATAAGAATGCCATCGCCTTGTCCATCATAAGGGTAGTGCTGGTGGGACTGACCTTCGGAAACATCTCCATGATGATGTATTCACTGGCAGGAGCTGCGATGTCTCTTTGCGTCATGCTGATCGTCAAAAAGCTTGGAAATCTCTCGATTACAGGTGTAAGTGTACTTGGCGGTGTATTCCATAACATAGGTCAGATAATAGTGGCAATGCTGGTCCTTGAGACACAGAGTCTTCTCTATTACCTGCCGTTTCTGATAGTGATAGGAACCATCACAGGCGTACTTATCGGCTTTGTGGCAAACCTTATCACAACCAGGGTAAAAAGGGTTTTTAAGATGTGAGGACCATAGTGGATAATAGAAAAAGAGCGTACAGCGAAAACTGTACGCTCTCTTTGTATTTCATAGCGTGCTTTGACTGAGCTTATGACTTGAAGAACTGCATCTCGTTGTTGAGCTGTTCTGCGATCTCCTTCAGGCTGTTTGCTGAACCTGCAAGGGTTGTAACTGTTGCAGAGAGCTCCTGCATGGATGCGCCTGTCTCTTCTGAAGAAGCAGCATTCTCCTCGGAGATGGCAGAGAGTGCGCTCATGGTATCAACAACTGCATTCTTGGATGATTCGCAGGTATCTGCGCCATTGGAGATGAGCTGTACACCGCCTACGGTGCTGTTGATATCGCCCAGCATTCCGTTTACGGCATCGAGTGTCTCGCCGAGAGCTATCTGCTGATCCTGGTTGCCCTGTTTTACATCCTCTGCTGCTTGAACGGCTGCCTTGGACTGCTCAAGAAGGACATCCATCTCTTTTCTGATATCATCAGCCATAGTCTTTGAATCATCTGCCAGCTTACCGATCTCTTCAGCAACAACCGCAAAGCCTTTTCCTGCTTCGCCTGCTCTTGCAGCCTCGATGGAAGCGTTCAGTGAAAGGAGGTTTGTCTGTGTGGCAATGGATGCGATTCCTTCTACCTTGTCGTTGATATTTGTTACAGCGTCCTGAGTTGCGCTGATGGTTCTTGAGATCTCGTCGATCTTGGCTGTCATCTCAGATGAAGAATCCTGAAGAGATGCAAGTGAACTGCTGGATACCTCGGATGCTTCCTTCATCTTACCGGCAAGATCTGAAAGGCTTCCTGTGGAGGACTGAACTTCGCCTACCGCATCACCGATCCTGCCTACGTTCTCTGATGCATTTTGGATCTCATCAGCCTGCTGTGTAGCACCGGATGCAATTTCCTGCACTGCATTTGAAACGTCCTCAGCTGTCTGGGAGATCTGATTTGCCATATCTGAGAGTTCTTCGGAGGATGTTCCTACATCTGCTGCAGATGCTTTTATCTTGGCAACTATCTCCTGAAGTTTGTCTATTACTGAATTGGTGTTGGTGATCATCTCGCCAAACTCATCCTTACGGTTGTTGAACCTGTCAATCTTCATGAAACGTCCGTCTGCAAGTTTCGATAAAGAATCGCTTACTTGATTGATGGGGTCTACGAAAATCTTACCCATGAAAACAGAGATCACTGCAGCTATGATCGCCATGATGATACCGATTATTACGATAATTCTTGCTGTGTTTCTTGCTGAAGCCAGTATGATTTTTGAGTTTGATGCTACACATATCGTGTACCCTGAAGTTGGTTCTTTTACATAAGAAACATATGCGTTATAGCCTTTTCCGGTGTTTACGAAATAGAAACCTTCGTTTTTGCCGGAAGTCATGAATTCGGATTTTGATCTGTCATCTTCTTCATGTGCACCTTCGCCGATTTCATACTGTGAGTGAGCTGCAACAAGACCTGCTGTATCAACGATGAAAGCATCATCTGATTCTTCGGCAAGCAGTTTATGGAAGTCGTTGAGGTCGTAGTTTCTCTGAATTACTCCGTAGATATTACCGCTGCCGTCAGTTACAGGTGCAGCAAAAGTTACCTGCCTGATACCGGTTGAACTGCTCACAATGACATCAGATACATTGGGAGTTCCTGCCATGGCTTTTTTAAAGTAGTCTCTTTGGCTTACATCAACAAGCTTGCCGTTATCAGAACGCATTATCTGCATTCCGTCTGCTCCCGTAAGGGTTGTGTTGTTGCCGTCATTTAAAACGTCATCAACACTTTTCAGAGTGTTGAAAATGACATCATCGCCAATACCTGCTTCGGGAGCAGTAATATAAGCTATGATAGTTGGATTTTCACCAACCTGGCGGCACAAGTTGAGATTCTGGGTTACCAGTGATGCAAACCTGGATTGTATATACTGCGCCTGCCAGGCCATGGAATCCTGTGCATCACTCATCGCTTTGTCTGTTGATGTCTTATAACTGATAATGATCGACACTGTAAGCGGAATGATAGCCACAGCCAGCATGATTGCAATGATTTTCGTCCTTACGCTGTCAAAAAACGAAATGTTGGAACCTGAGTTTTTTGTCTTTGCTTTTTTTTCTTTTGTCATAACACGCCTCCATGATATTTAGATAATTCATGCACTTTATATTATACAACTCCACGTGGGAAACGAAGCGGTTATGTACGTAAATATAATAATAATTTAATGATTTAATATATATGCATTTTGATTGATTATGACTTGAAGAACTGCATCTCGTTGTTGAGCTGTTCTGCAATTTCCTTCAGGTTGTTTGCGGAACCTGCAAGAGTTGTAACTGTTGCGGAAAGCTCCTGCATGGATGCGCCTGTCTCTTCTGAAGAAGCAGCGTTCTCCTCGGAGATGGCTGAAAGTGCGCTCATGGTATCAACAACAGCGTTCTTTGAAGATTCGCATGTATCTGCACCTGCAGAGATGAGCTGTACGCCGCCAACTGTGCTGCTGATATCGCCAAGCATTCCGTTTACGGATTCCAGCGTCTCTCCGAGAGCTATCTGCTGATCCTGGTTGCCTTGTTTTACGTCTTCTGCAGCCTGAACAGCAGCCTTGGACTGCTCGAGAAGGATATCCATCTCTTTTCTGATATCATCAGCCATAGCCTTTGAATCATCTGCCAGCTTGCCAATCTCTTCAGCAACAACCGCAAAGCCTTTTCCTGCTTCGCCTGCTCTTGCAGCCTCGATGGAAGCGTTCAGTGAAAGGAGGTTTGTCTGTGTCGCTATGGATGCGATTCCTTCTACCTTATCGTTGATATTTGTAACAGCGTCCTGGGTAGCACAGATGGTTCTCGAGATCTCGTCGATCTTGGCTGTCATCTCAGACGAAGAATCCTGGAGGGATGCAAGTGAACTGCTGGATACCTCGGATGCCTCCTTCATCTTGCCTGCAAGATCTGAAAGGTTTCCTGTGGAGGACTGTACTTCGCCTACCGCATCACCGATCCTGCCTACGTTCTCAGATGCACTCTGGATCTCATCAGCCTGCTGTGTAGCACCGGATGCGATCTCCTGAACTGCATTTGAAACGTCTTCGGCAGTTTGAGAGATCTGGTTGGCCATATCAGAGAGTTCCTCAGATGATAGACCCACATCGTTTGCGGATGCCTTGATGTGAGATACGATCTCTTCAAGCTTACTGATAACGGTGTTGGTACTTCTTACCATTCCGCCAAATTCATCTTTTCTGTTGTGGAATTTGTCAACTGATTTAAATCTACCGTCTGCAAGAGCAGTAAGTGAATCATTAACATCTCCGATAGGATCTGTAAATGCCTTTGCCATGAAGTAGGAAATGACACCGGCAATTATTGCCATGATGATACCGATAATGATTACTGTCCATGCGGAAGATGTTGCTGAAGCCTTGATTGTTTTCATGCTTCTGGCACAGGCAATGACATAGCCTGTGGAAGCAGATCTTACCCAGCAGATCATGGATTCGCCGTTACCGGCTGTCTGTTGGTACATACCGCTTTCTTCACTTGAACTCATGAAAGGAGCGCCTGAAAGATCGATATCATGTTCATTCTCGGGAGTGATCTCCATAGCAGACATGGCTGCTACCATACCTGTTCTGTCAGAAACAAAGGCATCTTCAGCTTCTGCTGCAATGATATCGTGAAGGGCATCCATGCTGTAGTTACGCTGAACCATACCTACGATCGTTCCGTCGTCGGCATATACGGGGGCTACGATGGTGGTCTGTCTTGCGCCTGTTGAAGCGGAAGTTATAACGTCTGATACATAGCAGTTCCCTGCCATGGCCTGTTTGAAATATTCTCTCTGGGATACATCTACAAGCTTTCCGGAAGCTCTAAGAAGCTGCATTCCGTCTGCTCCGGTAAGAACCGAGACGTTTCCGTCATTAAGTGCTGCATCAACTGTGTTCAGATAAGCCTGAGCCTTGGCAGCAGCTGTAAGATCTTTTGGATTGACATAAAAAGTCTTTGTAGAAGGAGCAGCTGCAATTGCCTGCATCGCAACGATATTCTTCTGGACTACAGTCTCAAATGAAGATTCTATGTACCATGCCTGCCAGTCCAAAGCATCGATCGCATCGGCTGTGGCCTTTTTGGTGGATGTTACATAGCTCACGATTATTGCGATCACAAGCGGAACGATCGCGACAAGCAGCATTATAGAGATGAGTCTGGTCTTAATGCTGTCGAAGAATGAAATACTGTTGGTAGAACTTCTTTTTTTCTCTTTTGCCATAAGACGCCTCCAAGGTTAATTGATAATTTATGCACATATATTACGATATTTCGGCAATTTTCAAAAAAACTTTATACCCTCTTTTATAATTAAGCGTTTTTTTGTAAAATAGCGGAGTTGATATCTTGAATTTTGGGGAGAAAACATAATGGTTAAGGTTTCATACAGTCTTGATGAGGGAGTATTAAATACCGTAGAAGCAGAACTTGCGGCGCTTGGAGCCGGGGAGCTGGAGGGCTCTGATAATATTCTTAAGGCTTCATATCTTGACGGCAATGTAATCTGCACTCTTACAGTAGATGATAAACAGGCCAGATTTACCGTTACAGGTACAGAAGGGGTATTCAGGGATGTCTTTTTACCTCTTAATAAATCTGTAAGATTCTATACCGGTAAGGAGTTTGATTTCCTGTGTTCCCTTGAGAAAAAAATAATATTTGTACTAAAAAAGGATTCCTATGTAGAGGGCAGCGTTGAAGTGCTTCTTGCTTATCTGAAAGGGAAAAGCGCAGAGATGACCACTGCAGAGATTTCCGCATTAAAACAGGCGGAGGCAGATAAGGCTCGCAGCGAGCAGCTAAAAAACGCCCGGAAGTTCTACGGACGCGCGCAGGCAGAAGGGGACATCCCTAAGAGGAAGACGAGCTTTAGAGAGAAATTCAGGCCTCAGGGATACTTTGCGATAGCCTTTGCAATCTTCGGAATAATAGACAGCTTTGACGGCACATTCTTTTATGGCGACAGATTCAGTCCGATGGGCACACTGACATCAGCGCTCATTGGCCTTGTGATAGGATTCTTTTTCAGCTTTACCTATACATTTTTCAGGGCGTGGTTTGACGGCCAGCAGGAAAAAGTCAGGGTCGGTTCGATAGCTCTTTTCTTCATAACATTCCCTGCGTTTATACTGATGGGTGTCCTTGGGGCTGTTCCCTACAGCGTATATCAGCTCGTTGACGGTAAAAGAAACAGGGGAGTGGAGAAGGTTATTAATGTGGCAGTTCCCATATTTATGGGCCTTGTGCTGATCCTGGAGCTTGGACTTTTATATCTCGTTATCGGACTTGGGATGTTTTCGTAAAAAATGTAGATTATTTTATGTCATTGTGATATAATCTGTAAGCGACTGTGCCCGGACGGGTAATTTAGCATTATATTAAAGGAGAAACAAAAATGAGCGTAACAGTTGAGAAGCTTGAAAACAACATGGCCAAGCTTAAGATCACAGTTCCTGCAGAACAGCTTGAGAAGGCTATTGAGAAAGCATACCAGAAGAACAAGAACAAGATCCAGATTCCTGGATTCCGTAAGGGTAAGGCTCCTCGCAAGATGATCGAGCAGATGTATGGCAAGGGAGTATTCTATGAGGATGCTGCCAACGATCTTATCGAGGAAGAGTATCCTAAGGCAGTAGAAGAGTGTGGCGAGGATGTCGTATCTTCACCTAAGATTGATGTTGAGGAGCTTGAAGCAGGTAAGGATTTCGTATTCACTGCTGAGGTAGCACTTAAGCCACCTGTTAAGCTTGGAAAATATAAGGGAATCGAAGTTGAGAAGATGGACCTCGATGTAACAGATGACGAGGTAGACGCTGAGATCGACAAGCAGAGAAACATGAACGCAAGATCAATCGACGTTACTGACAGAGCAGTTAAGGACGGCGATACAGTATCACTTGATTTCGAGGGATTCGTTGACGGTGTTGCATTTGACGGTGGTAAGGGTACAGATTATCCTCTTACAATCGGTTCAGGCGCATTCATCCCCGGATTCGAGGAGCAGCTTGTAGGCTTTGAGATCGGTCAGAAAGGTGAAGTAAACGTTAAGTTCCCTGAGGACTATCAGGCAGAGAATCTTGCAGGCAAGGATGCAACCTTCAAGTGCAAGGTTAACTCAATCAGAGCAAAAGAGCTTCCTGAGCTCAACGACGAGTTTGCATCAGATGCAGGCTTTGACACAGTAGCTGAGTACAAGGAAGATGTTAAGAAGAAGCTTGAAGAGAAGAAGGCAGCTGATGAGAAGGCTAAGAGAGAGGATGCAGTTGTAAGAGCTGTCATCGAGGACTCTGAGATGGAGCT
>JAFSTR010000043.1 GCA_017445665.1 Butyrivibrio sp.
GCATTTCTTGGAATAATGAGGAGCGGCAACTGCTACTACTTTGTAAATCCTGATGTACCTCAGTCAAGGCTGGAATACATAGCCTCTGATGCCGGCACCGCCTGCCTTATCACTTCAAAGAAGGTTACAAGTCTTGACCTGGCTGCTGTTGGCGTTCCGGTTATCTACATGGAGGACATCCTTAAAAAGCATCAGGAGCTAAGGAGCTTTCCGAACATAAACCGCACTGATGACAAGAAGGCAGCATTTATCACTTATACTTCCGGCTCTACAGGCAATCCCAAGGGAGTTGTTGATACCTACTACTATATACGAAACCACATAAATGCCAGGCACAGCTACTATGAACCGGGTCCTGACGAATGCATCGGAAATATCGTGAGCTTTAGCTATGCAGCTTCTACCTATGACCTCTTTTCAGGTCTTACTGTAGGGTGCAATCTTTACATATTCAGTGACCAGGAGCTGTTAAATCAAAATCTTTTGGTATCCAGGATCAAAGCCAACAACATAACCACAATGTTCATGATCCCCAGCATGATCCCTGTTGTATTTGCCCCGGGAGCTGAGCTTCCCATTAAATGCATTATTACGGCAGGAGAGAAGGCCAAGCAGATACCGGATATTTCTGCCCGGATGGTTGAGATCTACGGATCCTCTGAAGCTGCTGCGGTAACGGGAAGAGTGACAACTAAGCAGGACCCCTGGAATCTCCTTGGAAAGCCCACTGAAGGGACAACCATATATCTTCTTGATGAGGAGGGAAATCTGATAACTACCCCGGATACTGTGGGAGAAGTGTGCATAGTTAACGATGCCCTTGCCATTGAGTATAGGGGGAGAGAAGAAGAGACAAAAGAGAAATTCGTGCTGTGCCCCTTTGACGGACATAAGAGAATGTATAAATCAGGGGATCTGATGCAGTTTGACAGAGAGGGCAATTATTACTACTGCGGCCGAAAAGATAACATGACCAAGATAAACGGTCAGAGGATTGAAATGGGAGAGGTGGAGGCCACCATAGTCAAGCATCCTGACGTTTTTGATGCGGTTTGTGTGATACTGACCAGGAATCAAAAGAGTATGCTGGTTTGTTATTACATTCCGGAGAATGGCAAAGGTGAGCTGCCATCTGATGAACTCTCTGCCTTTGTTTCAGACCATCTTCCCAAATACATGGTCCCGCTGTACTGGATCCCTGTGGATTCATTTCCAAAGAATGTAAACGGCAAGGTTGAGAGAAAGAGCCTTCCCGAGCCTGATTTTGACAGCTATACACTGGGAGTTGAGCCTGAGAGCTATGAGGAGAGACAGCTCCTTAAGGCGGCGAGAGCTCTTTTACCGGATATCAGCTTTGGGGTTACAGATGATCTTCTGCGCCTTGGGATGGATTCGATCCTGGCGGTTCAGTTTGTCTCCGAGATTGAGAAATATGATTCCAGGATAACGGTCTCTGATGTAATGAGACGAAGGAATATCAGGGATATCTTAAATTCCTCCAAAGAGATCATGTGGCTTACGGCAGAATTTGATCCTGCAAAGCCTACCATGGTTCTTGATCATGGCATCATTCCTGTCAGCGGATTATCCCTGCTTTACGATGAGTGGGGCAAGATCTTTAATATTATCGCCATCGAGCCCTTCATCGACCATATTGACAATATCCTTGAAAAGTATGACTACGAGAAACTCATAGATTTTTACTTTGAGGAGATTGAAAAGATCCTTGAGGATAAGGAAAGCCTCTTTGGATTTGCCGGATTTTCTTTTGGCGGACAGATAGCCATATCACTGGCTGATTGTTGGCAAAAGAAATACGGAGAGTACAAGCAGGTATTTATGGGAGATACCATTGTACCCTGGATATATCCCGGTAAGGTATTTCCTGTTCTTACAGAGGATGATCCATTTATCAAAATGGTGGCTGAGAGGAGCAAGGCTTATGGCGATTCGGTAGTGCGTGAGCCTATCGACATGATCATCAAAAAGCAGAATCTGACCCTGGATCTTATGAGGACCATGAAGAGAAATACCCCTTATGACGGACCGGTCCTGTTTATAGATGCCAAGAAGGATTATGACGATGATACAGAAAAACTCAAGCTCTCTGTAGTGAGTGGACTTTATAAGAATGCTACGGTTATAGAATTTCCGGAGTATTTCCACAATGATCTTTATATGAACAGCGACATGTTCACCTTCTACAAGAACTACTTCAGGATGCTCCTAAAAAAGAGGAACAGACTTGAAGATAAGCATTTTGAGAAGGAGTATTATGCGGACTTTGGAACCTGCCCTGAGGATATGAGGGATTTTGACAAAAGATACACTGCCCTTATAAGAGGCCTTGATGATAAGAGCGTAAAAACCGTTGGAACGGCCCTTAAGAGGATAAAGGATCTAAAGAGTATAAAAGATCATCTGCTTCCCGCCTTTAGTGATGATGAGATGAAGGAGCTGAAAAAGCTTGAGGAATTCGAAAAGGCTATAAAGAGGGAAGGGGATAACTGTTTTAGCTA
>JAFSTR010000044.1 GCA_017445665.1 Butyrivibrio sp.
GACCTTAATGTCTTTCTGTCACAGGTCAAAAGATCATGCCCATCGAACATGATCCTCCCGTTCTTAGTAAGGCTCTTTCTGTTAAGGAGTCCCGCTATAGCCAGTGCACTCATACTCTTTCCGCTTCCTGACTCGCCGACGATACCTACGATCTCACCCTTTCCAAGCATGAGATCGAAGTCCTCAACAGCTACTTCCGGAGCGTCATGATCATGAAATTCTATATGAAGATCGGTTACATCAAGTATTATTTCCATCTGCTGATCCCTTCTCCAAGAAACGCAAATCCCAGAACCATAAGGACGATCACTATACCGGGGCAAAGAACGTAGCTGGGTGTAGTGAACATGTACTGCTGGGCATCCGAAAGCATCTTACCAAGACTTGCATAGGGTGGCTGTGAACCTACTCCCAGATAGCTAAGTCCCGCCTCTGCCAGTACAGCGTTATTAAAGCCTATCATTATAGAAGAAGCCATAACTCCCTTGATATTGGGAAGGATATGTACAAAGATCATCCTGAGGTTGGATACGCCCTGAAGTCTGGCATTTTCAACGTAATCCATATTTCTGCAGCGCAGTACCTCTCCTCTTACGATCCTGGCATAACTGGGCACAAAGGCAATCCCCAGTGAAATAAGGAGCTGTACCCATCCTGTTCCGAATACGCTGACAATAACAAGTGCAAGAAGGATACTGGGGAATGCAAACAGTGCATCAATGATCCTCATTGTCACTTCATCGAACATTCCGCCAAAATAACCTGTAAGTGCTCCAATAACAGTCCCAACCACAGAGCCGATAGCCACTGTACCGATAGCTATAAGAAGTGTTATCCTGCTTCCGTACATAACACGGCTAAGGACATCTCTTCCCATATTATCAGTGCCCATCGGATGCCGAAGCGACATTCCCTGCAGCTTCTCGGCAGAGTTCATGGTTGTAGGGTTATAGGGCGTCCAGAATACCCCGATCAGAATTACAAGGACTATGATCCCCGTGATAATGATCCCTGACAAAAGATAGGGGTTATCTTTAATATTTCGTTTTATATCCTGACGGGCCTTACTCATCTTCCATACCTATCCTTGGATCCACAATACGGTAGATAACATCTACCAGGAAATTAACTAAAAGTACAATTATGGCGATTCCCATAATGATCGCCTCTACTACGGGATAATCCCTGTTGCTGATGCTGGTAAGAAGTATCCTGCTTATACCGGGAATACTGAATACCTGCTCTATAACGATACTACCTGCAACCATATCCGCAAGAGCCATGCCCAGGAATGTGATGACAGGTATCATGGCATTTTTAAGGACATGTCTGTACAAAACACCATCTGTCTTGTTTCCTCTGCTGTAAGCAGTCCTTGCATAATCCTTGCCCGCCTCGTCAATAAGGCTGCCCCTGAGCATCTTGACAGTCATTGCTATCTTGGGCAGTGCTATCGCAAGTGACGGAAAAAAGAGATACTGCAGGAATTTACCGAAATTGGCTGTATATGAAACGAAGCCTCCGGGGGTAAAGAGCCTGAATATCATACCGAATATAAAGGTGATGAGTATTCCTGAAAAGAACGGCGGAATAGCCATAATGATCTGGTTTATTATTATTACTGTTCTGTCCAGAACGCCGTTCTCATGCTTGGCTGTAAATATCCCCAGTGGAATTGATATCAAAACCGTTAAAAGAAATGCAATAATGGCCATGGTTACAGTGATCGGGATCTTGCTGATGACCATGCCCTTGACCGGCACCTTGTAATTGTAGGAGGTGCCAAAATCACCCTGTATAAAAGAAATAAACCATCTTCCGTATCTGACAAGCAGCGGATCATTGAGTCCCATCTGCTCTCTGGTCTGTTCGACAAGCTCCGGTGAAGCCTCCGTGCCCAGCATTCTAAGGGCAGGATCTCCCGGAATAACATTAAAGGCGAGGAAAACACATATAGAAACCACCAATAAGGTAACTATCATCATTCCAAGCTTTTTAATGATGTATTTCATATGCGTTCCTCGCCTATCTTAATTTTAATAACTGTTAATTACTGATCTGCAAGCTTGATCTTGCTGATATCCTGTACATAAAGAGGATAGAATACATATCCTGTGTATTTCTTGTTAAGGGCAACAAACTCGGGAAGGTCCTGAATGTATACGCTTGCTGCTTCCTCTGAAAGGATCTTCTCACATTCCTTGTAATACTCGGTCTTAGCAGCGTCGTCAGAGGTGCTCTGAGCGTTTGCATAAGCCTCATCGTATGCAGGGCTGTTGAAGTTTACGAAGTTTCTTCCTGCATCTGATGCATATCTTGCAAGAAGTGATGATGCTGAAAGTGTTGACGCATCAACTCCGACTACAGTTGCCTGATACTTTCTGTCTGAGTAAACATCTGAAAGCCATGTGTTCCACTCAACTTCCTGGATGTTTGCTGTTACACCGATAGCCTTGAGCTGCTCTGAAATAACCTGTGCAGTATCTACATGCTGTGTGTAGTTTGAAGGTACTGTAATTGTGAACTCAAATCCATCAGGATATCCTGCCTCAGCAAGGAGCTCTTTTGCCTTAGCTGTGTCTGTGTTATAAGTGTCATTGAGCTCAGGCATGAAATACTTTGTAAATGAAGGGAACATAGCACTTCCGATCTCTGTGCCTGCACCATCAGATACATAGTCCATGATCTCCTGTGGGTTGATCGCATAGCAAAGTGCCTGACGAACTCTTACGTCATCAAAAGGCTTCTCTGCGTTGTTGATATACATAGCCTGAACAAGGTTCATGGTTCCCTCATAGATTTCAAACTGATCATCGAGCTGTGAAACCTGTGTGCTGGTAATACGGGCATACATATCAATTGATCCGCCCTTAAGGTCCATAACAACTGCATCAGAGTTTGCCTCGATCTTGAATGTTACGTCCTTGATAAATGCCTTATCTCCCCAATAATCATCAAACCTTGTAACAACAAAGTTCTCCTGGGGTGAGCTTGATACATACTTATATGGGCCTGTACCAATGCAGCTTGTAGCAGGGTCTGTGTTTGCAGCAGGGATGATAGCTACTGTGAGCTGTGTAAGGAACTCGGAATCCTCCTCGTTCAAAACAACCTCTACTGTCTTGTCATCAACAATATTCACACTTTCAATCTTGGAAAAAGAAGAGATCAGGGGCTCGCTTCCATCGACGCCCATGTTACGCTCTAAAGAATATTTGATATCCTCAACTGTAACTGCACTTCCGTCGTGGAACTTGATTCCGTCTCTCAGCTTGAAAGTATAGGTCTTGTTGTCCTCTGAGATCGTGTACTCGCTGGCTACAGCAGGATTAAGATTACCATTTTCGTCAGGTTTAACCAAACCTTCGAACACGTTGAAAAGCACCTCTTTAGTTCCTGCCCCTGTTGCATAATGGGGGTCAAGACTGTCAATGTCCTGAGGTATTCCGATTGTAATCTTAGAAGAATCATCTCCTGCCTTGTCGCTTGAGCATCCGCTCAATGCAATAGTC
>JAFSTR010000045.1 GCA_017445665.1 Butyrivibrio sp.
CTGGATATTCCGGATGAAGATACTGACAGGGCTATGTACCATGAAACCAAGAGGCTGCTGAAAGAGCGCGGCTATCACAGGTATGAGATATCCAATTATGCTTTGGGCCCGGATGACGATGAGAAATACGAGTGCGCTCACAACAAGGTGTACTGGATGCGGGGAGATTACCTTGGAATGGGCATCGGAGCAGCATCCATGGTGAGAAATGTAAGATGGAGCAACACGAGGAGCATTGATGATTATGTAAAAGAGCTGGATTCTTCCGATAGCTCTTTTGCCAAAATAAGAGAAAATGAAGATGAGCTCAGCGCTGCGGCGCAGATGGAAGAGTTTATGTTCCTGGGACTTCGCCTTGTGGGTGGTGTGGATACCGGGCGTTTTAATGAGATATTTGGAAAAGACATATCGGAAGTATACGGTGATGTTATAGATAAATACCTTGAGATGGGGCTTTTGCGGTTTTCGAATGATGGTAAAAAGAAACTGAGCCTGACTGACAAGGGACTTGATGTTAGCAACACTGTCATGGCTGATTTTTTGTTATAATTGAAACTGACTTGTGAACTAAGGAAAGGTTACGGAGGGGGATAATATGAACTATAACTTCTTTGCACTTATATCAAGGATGAAATACATCAACAGATGGGCACTGATGAGGAACACCAGGGAGGAGAATCTCTGTGAGCATTCCATGGAAGTTGCCATGATCGCCCATGCGCTTTGCACCATCGGTAATGTCAGATACGGCAAGAACCTGGACGCTAACAAGGCTGCACTGATCGGCCTTTATCACGATGCTTCTGAGATCATCACGGGTGATATGCCAACGCCTGTTAAATATTTCAATGCTGACTTAAAACACGCCTACAAGGAGGTGGAGGCTATCGCGGATGATAAGCTTCTTGAGAAACTCCCGGATGATCTGCGCCCTTCGTTTGAGGAGATATTTAAGCCTGCAGATACCGAGGAAGAGAAGTATATGAGAAAACTTGTCAAGGCAGCAGACAAGCTCTCTGCCCTTATCAAGTGCATCGGTGAGACGAATGCCGGCAATTCCGAATTCAGAACAGCCAAAGAGAGCACCGGAAAAGCCATCAGAAGCCTTTACCAGGAACTCCCTGAGGTCCTGGACTTCGTCAATGAATTTCTGGCTTCCTACGGAAGTACGCTGGATGAGTTGACCTGACGGACGGTTTATAAAAACTGAATCAATTCTGTTTAATCGTTATTTAATTGATTTTTTGGCGATTTAGCATGATAATTAATCTGAGTGGATTTATACAGTAGGAAAGCTTACTTCATTAAATGGAGCAGACAGGATGAAATTCATAAAGTGTGAAGAGCTTAAGCCGGGTATGCGCCTTGCGAAACCTATATACAGTAAGAAGGGGGTTCTTTTGTATGATCGTGCGTCTGTGCTGAAGGATATGCAGAGCATCGAGAATATTAAGAGCTTCGGACTTATTGGTCTTTTTATCTTAGAGCCTGCTGAGCCGGTTCCGCCCATGACTCAGGATGATCTGGACTTTGAACGCTTCCAGACTGTCATGTACAACGAGATCATGGAGGAAATGGAGAGAATAGTAAAAAAGCACAAGCAGGAAAAGTTCCCGAATATCTGTGCGCAGATAATCAAAAACTACGGTAATCTCAAGAAAAAAATATCATTCCAGCAGTCCCTTCGGAGTGCGGATGATTATATTTATAAGCATTCTTTAAATGTGGCGATCCTGGCTGCCATGATAACCCACAGCATGAATGTTCCGCTTTCGGAGCAGAATGAATCGGTAATGGCGGCGGTAATACATGATATCGGAAAGCTGACGCTTCCTGTGGAGCTTCAGTCCAAGCTTGATACCACAGAGGATGACAGGGCGATCATAGACGGGCATGAGATCCAGGGCTATCCGATAATTGACGAGGCGTTTTCTTCTCAGCCCAATATCAAAAGAGCGTGCAATCAGGCGAGGAAGGTTCTTCTGGACTACTGGAACGGAAATCCGATACAGAATCAGAAGATGCTGATGGCTGCAAAAGTCCTGGTGGTGGCAGGTATCTTTGATAAGGAGACTGCTGTCAGAGTGGATGATTCACCGGTTTCAGAGGTCATGGTCATCAGAAAGATGATGCAAAGAAGCGATGTCTTTGACCCTAAGGTGGTAAAGGGGCTTGTAGATTCCCTGAATATCCTGATACCGGGGATCAGTGTTGAGCTTAACACAGGAGAAAAGGCACTTGTTATAAGGACCAATGATGATGATTTCCTCCGCCCAACGGTGCTGAGCTTCAGGGATAATTCCATCATTGATTTGTCCAACAGAGGAGCTTACGGCAATCTGGAAATTGTGGACATCATGAAGACTATGGATAACAGATGCGTAATGGATACATCTAAGATGAAGGCCTTGGGCTTTTCTGTCGAAGAGCCTGAGTATGTATAAGGAGAGTATATGTCACAGATTACTGAAATTCTTGAGAAAGCAAAAGAAGCGGGAGCATCAGACGTTCATATCACAGTTGGAATACCTCCTAAAATGAGAGTAAACGGAAAGCTTATTACCATGGAGGAGTATGGCAAGATGCTTCCGAAGGATACAGCGGCAATTGCGGAAGAGATCATGTCTGAAAAACAGCGCGCGACCCTGGATGATAAGGGCCAGCTTGATATGTCTTTTTCCATTCCTCAGGTAGGCAGATACAGGCTCAATGTCTTTAAGCAGAGGGGCTCTACAGCTATGGCGTTCAGAGTTGTGGCAACCCAGATACCTACTGCCGAAAGCCTTGGCATTCCGAGTTCGGTAATAGATCTCTATCAGAAAAAGAGAGGCCTCGTCCTTGTTACAGGACCGACAGGAAGTGGTAAGTCGACTACTCTTGCCTCTATCATTGATACAATAAACGCCAATAGAGAAGCTCACGTTATAACTCTTGAGGATCCTATTGAGTTTACATATCAGCACAACAAGTCTATTGTTAACCAGCGTGAGATCGGCACTGACTCCAACAACTATGCAGCTGCTCTGCGCGCAGCTCTTCGTGAGGACCCGGATGTAATTCTTGTTGGAGAGATGAGAGATCTGGAGACTATCAGTACCGCTATAACGGCAGCTGAGACAGGACATCTGGTCCTTTCGTCGGTACACACGATCGGAGCTTCCAA
>JAFSTR010000046.1 GCA_017445665.1 Butyrivibrio sp.
TCTTGGACTGGATCTGGTTACCGTCCTGGATAAGAGTCATGGCAAATGTGCCTTCGCTCTTAAGTGAATCTGATGTGAGCTGCTCAAAGATCTTGTTGTTCTTGGGCTGCTGCCACTCAAATTCCATTGAATATGAAGGATCGATAGACTGAAGATACTCGATGAAAACAGGAAGTGCTGACTTACCACGGCTACTGTTTCCTACGCCGTAGAAGGTCTTTCCGTTTGACTCTTCGATAGCCTTCTTGGCAAGCTCTTCCATTGTCATACCCTCTGCCTCAGCGATGATGGCATCGATTCCTGTAAGCTCTTCTGCAGGTGCGCTCTCAGCTACTGCTGTATCTGCTGTTGTGTTGTCTGCTGCCGGTGCTGCATCTGCCTGTGCCTGTGTGTCAGTTGTAGCTACAGGTGTACCTGCTGCGCTTCCGCAACCGGCCAGTGCTGAAACTACCATTGTGAAGGTTAAGATTGTAGATAATACTTTCTTTTTCACTTTTCATTTCCTCCTTTTACATTAACCCTTAGTTTTTAGTACAAAAAAATGTACTTACGGGCGTTTGTTTGCTCTGTAAGTACATTTTAGATTTTGTTAATAATTATTTTGAGATGACAATTCTGATATTATTTGTAAAAAAATGACAAATTTTATTAAATTATTCTTTTCCTGCTATAAAGAATCCTGTTTCCTCTGTCATTCAAGCCCCTTGGCCTGATAGTCAGAGGGGGTTTTGCCTACCAGCTTTTTAAAGGTATTGGAGAAGTAGGCGATGTCAGAATAGCCCACTTTCTCTGCGACTTCGTAGACCTTCACGTTTACATCCTTCAGGTAATCCATGGCCTTCTTTATCCTGTATCTGGTGAGGTAGTTGTTTATGGAATGATCGGTCTCTGATTTAAAAAGCCTTGAAATATGCCCCTCGCTTACGCTCATGGATTCGGCAAGTTTTGTGATACTAAAGCTCTGGTCAACATAGTTGTTCTCGATATATTCGATGGCTGTCTGAACGTAGCGGTTTGAAACCTCCTCTTTTTTCCTGAGAGGGATCAGCTGCTCCTCAAGCTCAGCGCTTGATGCCGGCGCATTGGGATGGAGGTGAAGGAGCCTTTGGATCGAACCCTCAAGCTCGCCGTCCTGGAAGGGTTTTAAAAGATAATCCGACACTCCGATACGTATGGCCTGCCTTGCATACTCAAACTCGTTATAGGCGGTAAGAAAGATCACCTTAGTTTTAGGGCTCTTCTCAATTATCTTCTCTGCCATCTCTATGCCGTCCATCTTGGGCATACGGATATCAGAGATCACAAGGTCCGGGCGTAGTGTTTCTGCTGCTTCAAGACCTTCAATACCGTTGGCTGCTTCTCCGACAACCTCACACCCGATAAGAGACCAGTCAGTCTCGCTCTTTATTCCCATTCTTACATATTTTTCATCATCAACTATCAGTACTCTTGTCATGTCTCTCCTCTTCCTTTACCGGCTCTTTTTCCGAATAAGGAATTGTAACTATCATAATGGTTCCGCCCTCCGACGGTCTTACAGCCATAACTCCGTACTCCTTGCCATAGTAAAGCCTTATGATGGTGTTTACGTTGTTAAGGCCAAGATGCCCCTTAAGTGTTTCCGGGTCATCGTTGTTAAGGGCAGTCATCATCTCATCGCTGATGCCTTTTCCGTTGTCCTGAACGGAAATCTTAAGAAGGTCCGGCGCACCGTCCCTGCCTTTTTCCCTGATAGAAGCCACGTAGATGTGACCGTTGTCCATCTCATCCATGCCGTGAATGATGGCGTTTTCTATGATGGGCTGCAGAATAAGCTTCGGAATGATGGCCTGCATGACATCCCCTGGAATATCTATGGTAATGTCAAACTTATCGTCAAACCTTATCCTCTGAATGTCGCAATAATTCTGGATCAGCTTGATCTCTTCAGAAAGCCTTACAAACTGAGTCTGGGAGATACTGGTCCTGAGGATCCCTGCAAGAGATGCCGACATGGTCGCAACTTCCGGCACATGATTTGCCTTGGCAACCCACTTTATGGTATCCAGGGTGTTATACAAAAAATGAGGATTCAGCTGAGCCTGCATCATCTCAATCCTGGTCTCGTTAACCTTTCTCTCAGCAGCCACACGCTCTTCCATAGTGTCTTTTAACTGAGTTGTCATCTTGTTAAAGCCAACTGCCAGCTGCTCGAATTCATCCTCTCTGTTCAGCTCTATCTTAGCGTCAAAGTCGCCCTTTCTAAAGCGCCTCATGCCTGCTGCCATAGTGCCGATGGGCTTAGCGACATAATTACTCATCCGGTTGGCTACGATCAGGCAGATAAGAACACTGATGACGGCAAGGAACATGATGATCTGATAGCCTGCTCTTACTGCGGATTCATCAAGGGCCGGCGGCGTAACATAAATGCCAAGCAGCCCAGTGTCACCCAGCTCTCTTATATAGATATTCTTCTTAAATCCTTCGGTATATAGTTTTCCACTTTGCAAATTGCTGCGGATAGCCGACAGATCCTCTCCATCCTCTGCTGTGCCAACAAGGCAGAAGGGCTCAAGAAATCTTCCTGTAAGCATAAAGCCGTCTCTGGCATTAATTGATCCCGAAAGCTGATCCCGCAGCACCTGCTGATCTATCCTGATAAGGGCAATTCCAGGCTCTTCCTTATCCACCATAAGTCTTGCGATGAGAAAATCACCTTCTTCTCCCGCAGAATTGCTT
This sequence comes from Butyrivibrio sp., assembly GCA_017445665.1. Lineage (GTDB taxonomy): Bacteria > Bacillota > Clostridia > Lachnospirales > Lachnospiraceae > Butyrivibrio. Next base: position 2,722 of record JAFSTR010000046.1, read on the forward strand.
ATATCCTGGGAAAAGACAGTTTGGCCGCCACTCTGCACTGCTTCACGGATCACTCCGTAATAGTCCGGAAGAGCTGCGGGCTTACTTCCGCTGGCAGTTGAATACATACAGCGGCTTCCCATGTAAAGGTCCACCTGCGCAAAGGAACGCACCTGCCTTGTAGCATCATAGAGATCTGCATAGATGGCGATCGAATTTTTCCTTCCCTTATAAAAAGACTTTAACAGTACTTCGCTGTCTGCTATGGCATCCAGGGTTTCCTCTGACTTTTTCAAAATATCATTGATCTTGCCTATAGCCACGGCTTCCTGCTCTGCATCTCTCTTTTCGTAATCACTCTTTATCCTGGCCTGGAAGCCCTGGACTGTAAGTACGCCTCCGAATATTACGAGAAAAAGAGTCACTGCAAGGAACACCACGAAAATCTGCCGCTTGAAGGATTGTCTCACAAAGCCCATACTCACTCTCCTTCCTGCCCGGCAAGGGCATTCCAGAGGGAAAAGACTTCTTCCTCTTCCCTGGCGGATTTTTCCACATCAAATTTTATGAAGGTCTCGGTATTTCCACGATTGCTGCCAACATCACGCCTTGCGGATCTTCTGTAAAAATTCTCTGTGGCATATCTCTGGGTGTCGTAGGAAACCACGAAATCTATGAACTTGCCCGCGTTATAACTGTGGGGAGCATTCTTTACCATGGCGCAGCCGTCCGGAACTGCGCTGGTTCCGTCCTCAGGATAGAGCATTGAAATATCTTCATACTGATCCATTGCTTTTCTGGCTGTCTCCTCCAGAGTTATTCCTATAAGAAAGCTTCCATCCGAAACTTCGGGGATAACCTGTCCCGAGGAAGGAAGGATCCTTCCGTCAAGCTGCTCATAAAACCTTGGTACAAGACTCTGTGGCTCTTCATTAAAGAGCTGCTCCATAGTAGATATTATCGTATAACTGGTTCCGGAATTATTGGGATCTGCAAAGGCAATCTGCCCTTTCCACTTGCTATCAAAGAGCTCCTCCCAGGTTGTGGGAAGCTCAGAGTAGGATACCAGTTTCTTGTTATATACAAAGACAATCGGAAGTTCCGTAAAAGGGATCCAGCAATTCTCATCATCCACATAGTCGGGATCCAATGCGCTTTTTTCCACAGGCTCATAGGACATAAAAAGATCTTTTGCCGCCTCATAGCTCTCGATACCACCGCCGAACATAATGTCACATCGCCCCTCCTTAGATGCCTCTTTTACCTCAGAAAACATCTGTGTTGTGCCACCGGTGTGAAGCTCTACCCAGATACCTGTGCGGCTCTCAAACTCCCGGATTATCGGAAGATATACCTCTTCCTTGTGGGAAGTATAGACGATGAGCTGTTTCTCCTGAGGTACGGCATAGCTGCTTGAGAGCTCCTCAATCTCCTGCTTTCTCTCCGATCCCGAGCACGCACAAAGAAGCAGCATCGCTGCCGCTATAAAAGTCCCTGTCATTATGGCCTTTAGGTGTTTTCCAAAATTTCTTTTACCTTGTCTCATGGTCCTATTCTACTACATCACTGCCTTGATTTACAAAGCGCATTGTGTTAATATACTTAGTGCATGTTTCCGTAGCTCAGCAGGATAGAGCGTTCGCCTCCTAAGCGAAAGGTCGTGCGTTCGAATCGCATCGGGAACACTCGCGAAGGCTACAAGCCATGCAAAAAAATAGATGATCCGACTCGTGGGAGTTTACTCACAATCGAGTCGGATCATCTATTTTTTTATAGGGCGCCAGCCCGCGGAGAGGAAGCTCTGCTTCCTCGTCGCGCATGGCTAATGAGTCACTGGGGAGTCAATGGGGACGTTTCAAATTGACTCACTTTATTCAGACAAAAGAGAGCACTTTTTGTCGGGAGTAGTATGTACAAGACCTCTATACTAAAGTTACAATCAAGTTGGAGGTTACTTATGAACTGGACAAAGATCATCGAAGATGCCATCA
>JAFSTR010000047.1 GCA_017445665.1 Butyrivibrio sp.
CATTGGATGACTACACAGAAGGCAGCTGCCGAACAGGACCCAAAGATTGTCTACTATATGTCCATGGAATTCCTTATGGGCAGGGCATTTGGAAATAACCTGATCAATCTCCAGGCTTACAAGCCTGTAAAGGAAGCTCTTGATGAACTTGGAATTGATATAAACCTTGTAGAGGATCAGGAACCGGATCCGGCTCTTGGAAACGGTGGTCTTGGAAGGCTTGCGGCGTGCTTTCTTGATTCGCTCTCAACGCTTGGATACATGGCCTATGGCTGTGGAATCCGCTATAAATACGGTATGTTCCGCCAGAAGATCCAGGATGGTTACCAGATTGAAGCTCCTGACAACTGGCTTGAGAACGGAAATCCTTTTGAACTTAGAAGAAATGAATACGCCAAGGAAGTTAAATTTGGCGGTTATGTGAACATGCACACCGATGAGCGCGGAAGAACCGTGTTCACACAGGAAGGCTATCAGGTAGTTAAGGCTGTACCATATGATCTTCCTATTGTCGGATATGGAAACGGAGTTGTTAACACGCTCAGGATCTGGGATGCTGAGCCTATTCAGTGCTTCCAGCTTGACTCCTTTGATAAGGGCGATTATCAGAAGGCTGTAGAGCAGGAGAATCTTGCCAGTCAGCTCTGCGAAGTACTCTATCCCAACGACAATCATATTGCGGGAAAAGAGCTTAGACTAAAGCAGCAGTACTTCTTTATCTCGGCTTCTGTTCAGACTGCAATAAAGAGATATCTAAAGAACCATGACGATATAAGAAAATTCTACGAGAAGGCAGTGTTCCAGCTCAATGATACCCATCCGACAGTGGCCGTGGCAGAGCTTATGAGACTGCTTATGGACGAGTATTACCTTTCATGGGATGAGGCGTGGGATGTTACAACAAAGACCTGCTGCTATACAAACCATACCATTATGGCGGAAGCGCTTGAAAAGTGGCCGGTAGATCTTTTCCAGAGGCTTCTTCCCAGAATCTATCAGATTGTAGATGAGATCAACAGAAGATTTGTCGATCAGATCATGCGACAGTACACAAACCATGCAGGAATTGATGTTCAGGCCAAGATAAGAAGTATGGCTATCCTCTATGATAATCAGGTTAAGATGGCACATCTTGCCATTGTAGGAGGGCATTCTGTAAACGGTGTTGCCAAGCTTCATACCGAGATCCTTGAAAAGAGAGAACTTAAGGACTTCTACGAGATGATGCCCGAAAAGTTCAACAACAAGACTAACGGTATCACCCAGAGAAGATTTCTTTTACATGCAAATCCGCTCCTGGCAGACTGGGTTACTGACAAGATCGGGGACGGCTGGATAACAGATCTGTCTGAGATGGAGAAACTCAAGGCGTTTGTTAACGACAAGAAGGCCCTTGAGGAGTTCATGGACATAAAGTATCAGAACAAGAAACGCCTTGCAGCGTACATCAAGGAGCACAACGGTGTTGATGTTGATCCCAAGTCGATTTTTGATGTTCAGGTTAAGAGACTTCACGAATACAAGAGACAGCTCCTTAATATCCTTCAGGTTATTCATAAATATAACGATATCAAGGCGCATCCGGGAAAAGACTTCTACCCAAAGACGTATATCTTTGGAGCAAAGGCAGCAGCCGGATATCTCACAGCCAAGCTTACTATAAAGCTCATCAATTCTGTTGCTGATGTTGTTAACAATGATCCTGATATTAAGGGAAGGCTCAAGGTTGTATTTATTGAGGACTACAAGGTATCAAATGCCGAGCTGATCTTTGCTGCAGCCGATGTATCAGAGCAGATCTCAACAGCAAGTAAAGAGGCTTCAGGAACCGGAAACATGAAGATGATGCTCAACGGAGCAGTAACTCTTGGAACCATGGACGGAGCCAATGTAGAGATCGTAAACGAAGTAGGAGAGGAAAATGCAGTTATCTTCGGACTCACCTCCCAGGAGGTCATGGAGTATGAGAAAAACGGCGGATACAATCCGATGGATATCTACAACAGTAATCCTAATGTGAAGTCTGTTCTGGATAAACTTGTGGACGGAACCTTCTCTCCGGATAGAGAACTCTTCAGACCTCTTTATAACTGCCTGCTCAACACCATCAATTCCAGCAAGGCAGACCAGTATTTCATTCTGAAGGATTTCGAGGCATATCTGGAGGCCCAGAGGAGAATTACAGATGCTTACGCTGACAGGAAACGCTGGGCAAAGATGTCTCTTATGAACACAGCATGCTGTGGCAAGTTCTCATCAGACAGAACCATCCAGGAATATGTTGATGAAGTATGGCATCTTGATAAACTTCAGATTGACGTGAAATAAGTAAATCCAATAAAACAGCCCTCCGCATTAGTGTGGAGGGCATTTTTTGTCAGTTTGGATCGTTTGATTCCAAATGTCTTTCTTCAATCAGTTTTTCCACCTGCAGAAGGTGTTCTTTGCTGGCAGCTTGTGTGTCGCTCTTGGGAAGAGTTTTCCTGTACTGTGAAGGCGACAGCTTCTTCTCCTGCCTGAAGGCTTTTGAGAATACGAGAGGATCTGTGTATCCGCAGGAGATGGCGATTGATTCTATTGACAGCTTTGTAAGCTGCAGCAGTTCAACGGCCTTGGCGATCCGATAGCTGGTCAGATACTGCTGAGGGGATATCCCAAGGGTCTTTTCAAAAAGAGTGTACAGATAACTTCTATTTATGCAGACATAGTTTGCTATGTCTGAGACCTTAATGGGGTTGCAGTAATTGCTGCGAATATAAGCCTGGGCCTTTGTTACATAGTCGTTGGCACTTCCCGAGTCGCTCCTTGCAGTTACGCTGATTCCGGAGGCTATGACTGATAAGAACATGGATAAAAGGCCATTGCGTCTAAGTACGTCCTCTACACTGAAGGTGTTGTGATCCATCATGTCTTTTACCAGGTCATAGATGTCCTTGGAGGCTGTACTTTTAAAGACGGGCTGATTGACAGACAGGCCCAGCTGAGAGACGATGGCTTCAGCTCTTTTTCCACCAAAACCAACCCAGGCATAGGTCCAGGGGTCCTTTTCATCTGCGACGTAGTAAGCCAGCTCATCCGGTACGATCAGGAATCCGTAGCCTTCCTTGAGGGGATAGGTCTTACCTCCAATGGAAAACTTTCCCTTTCCGCTAAGGCAGTAGTGGATCATGAAGTGCGGCTTGAGCGCAGGCCCGAAACTGTGCCCCGGAAGGGTCTTGGAGAGGCCACAGCAATATACGTAGAGATCATCTGATTCTTCTGTACTAAAGAGTAATTTGTATGCTTTTTCCATAAAGTTATTGTAATATGCAAATTATGGGCGTTCAAGTGACAGCATCGGTAATTGTCTTTTCCTTATTTTTACTGTACAATGTAAGTTGCATTTTGAATAGTGCATCAAAGTGTGAAAGGACACAGTTTTGGCAAAAGATATACAGGAATTTTTACAAGCAGGAAATCAAATATTGGATAGCGTTTCCAGCGCCATAGACAGAAATGATTACAGCACTCTTCATGCTGATGTTGCAAGGGCGATCAAATCTGTCAGCATAGAGAGAAAGGTTACTTATGCAAGTCAGGCTGCTCAGAACGGGCAGAGTGCCACAAGAGTTAAATCCAGGATCATTCCTTTCTTCCAGAAGAGGATCAGCAAGTATCTTGGAGTTCCGCAGATGGCATTTACAGGAGCCATAGGATCCTTCATATTCATGAGTTTTCTTGGGGCGCTGATCACAGGATCGGTAGGAGGAATCATCGCAACAGGCCTTATTACAGCAGGATGTGCGTTCGGATTCTTCAGCGGGCTTAGGAAATATAAGCTGGCCAAGAAATACTATCAGTACGGAAACATTCTTGGTGAAGCAGAATATTTTAACATAGCAGATCTGGCCAAAGTTGCTGTCAAGAGCGATAAGGAAGTACTTAAGGATATCAAGAGCATGATCAAGCTTGGATTTCTTCCGAGAGCAAGGCTTGATGCCACAGAGAAGGTCTGCATGGTCACAGACAGGGCTTATGAGCAGTACCTTGGAGCTGAACAGGATAGAATTGCAAGAGAGCAGAGAACTGCCGAGCAAAAGAAAGCCGAGATGGAACAGCTCAGGATCAGGAATGCCGAATATGCTAAGCTTCCGGAGGAGGCTATTACGATTCTTGAAGAGGGTAAAGAGTACATTACTTTCGTCAGAACGATCAACGATAAGATTCCGGATACGGAAGAACTTTCGAATAAACTCTACAGACTTGAGGAGATAATGAACAGGATCTTTGCACAGGTTAAAAAAGATCCATCCAGTGCAGACGAGCTTCACAAGCTTATGAGTTATTATCTGCCGACAACTAAGAAGCTGTTAAATGCTTATGTGGAACTGGACAAAGAGCCTGAGGTAGGAAACAACATCACTCAGACCAAGCTTGAAATTGATGCAGCTATAGATACTATCAACATGGCTTTTGAGAATCTTCTGGACAGTCTTTTCCAGGATATGGCATGGGATATTTCTTCTGACATTTCGGTCATGAAGACCATGATGGCTCAGGACGGACTTACAAACGAAGGCCAGGGAATAAGCGCTCAGGTCATGGGAATGAGCGCAGGAGTGGCTCAGGCACAGTCGCAGGTCCAGGCTCAGGGTGGAGCACAGTCTCTTACAAGACCTGAATGATTTGGAAACTAAAATACATTGACAATATAGTATTAGGAGGATGAAATGGGAGCAGAGTTAGAATTCGGAGCAGCACCTGCTGCACCATCACTTAGTTTTGGAGCAGAGGCGCAGGCAGCAGAAGCACCTGCAGCAGCACAGGCAGCACCTGAGGCTGAGCAGTCAAACGGAAACATTGCACTTGAGGCACAGCTTACAGCTGAGGAGCTCAAGCAGGTTGAGGACTTTAGTAAGCAGATTGATATTTCCAATACCACAGGTGTTATGAACTACGGTGTTGGCACACAGAAGAAGCTTGCAGACTTCTCTGAGAAGGCTATTGAGAATGTCAGGACCAAAGACATGGGCGAAGTTGGTAACATGATCACAGATCTTGTTACAGAGCTCAAGGGCTTTGAGATTGAAGAGGATGAGAAGGGGATTAGAGCTCTTTTCAAAAAGAGTGCCAACAAGTTTGAGGGCATGAAGGCTAAATATGCCAAGGCTGAAGTTAACGTTCAGACAATTGCTAATGAGCTTGAGAAGCATCAGGTTACACTTCTTAAAGACGTTGATGTTCTTGATAAGATGTATGACCTCAACCTCAACTACTACAAGGAGCTCACAATGTACATCCTTGCAGGTAAGAAGAGACTTGAGGAAGAGAGAAACACAACTCTTGTAGAACTCCAGAAAAAGGCTGAGCAGTCAGGACTTCCTGAGGACGCGGAGGCTGCCAAGGATTTCGCAAACAAGTGTGACAGATTCGAGAAAAAGCTTTATGACCTCGAGCTTACAAGAACAATTGCAATGCAGACCGGTCCTCAGATCCGTATGGTACAGTCTTCAGACACCATGATGGCTGAGAAGATCCAGTCAACAATTGTAAACACTATTCCTCTCTGGAAGAACCAGATGGTTATTGCAATGGGTATCGAGCACGCTACTCAGGCTGCAAGAGCAGAGAGAGAAGTTAATGATATGACCAACAACCTTCTTAGAAAGAACGCTGATGCCCTTAAGGTTGCTACTATTGAGAGCGCTAAAGAGGCGGAGAGAGGAATTGTTGATATCGAGACTCTTAAGCATACAAATGAGTCCCTTATCTCAACCCTCGATGAAGTTCTTAAGATCCAGACAGAAGGTAAGGAGAAGCGCCGCGAAGCTGAGGCTGAACTTGCTCAGATCGAGAATCAGCTTAAGGACAAGCTCATTGAGGCTGCTAAGAACTGATAAGGCTTAAAAATAAGATTGTTGTCTGTTTTGCCGACAAATACACATAGAACTGTGTATTTGTCGGTTTTTTTAACATTTTGACAGGTTGTGCAAACAATGTGGTATGGAAAAAACAGGTATTAAAGGATATTATTAACTCACAAGATAACAATATTTGTCTAAAGACAAACAGGAGGTTTATATGATCGATCAGGAGATGAAGAAAGCAGTCCTTGAGAACTTTGAGAAGGTTTTTGGAAAGAATGATAAGGTGAAGGCATATTTTGCTCCGGGAAGGGTAAATCTTATCGGAGAGCACACCGATTATAACGGAGGACACGTTTTCCCCTGCGCACTGACAATAGGAACGTACGGTGCTGCAGTAAAAAGAGATGACAACAAAATGAGATTCTATTCAGTAAATCTGGACAGACGCGGAGTTGTCGAGACATCCCTTGATGATCTTAAGCCTTCTGAGGAAGCCGGATGGACTAATTATCCAAAGGGCGTTGTATGGGCTTTTGCGAAGAGAGGAATGAATCTTGATACGGGATTTGACATGGTTATCTATGGCAATATTCCAAATGGATCAGGTCTTTCGTCATCAGCATCCCTTGAGGTACTTACAGGATTTATCTTAAGAGACCTGTACGGCTTTGATGTTTCCAATCAGGATATAGCACTTATCGGCCAGTACTCTGAGAATAACTTCAATGGCTGTAACTGCGGGATCATGGATCAGTTCGCAGCAGCCATGGGTAAGGAGAATAATGCTATCTTCCTTGATACTGCCGATCTGTCTTTTGAATATGCACCTATTGCTCTTGATGGAGCAAAGATAATAATCGCCAACACAAACAAGAAGCATAAGCTTACAGATTCCCAGTATAACGCAAGGCGCAGCACCTGTGAGGCGGCGCTGGAGATACTGAAAAAGAGCCTTGATATCAAGACTTTGGGAGATCTTTCCATCGAGGAGTTTGAGGCTAATAAGCATCTTCTCACAGATCCTGACATGCAGAGAAAGGCTAAGCATGCGGTATATGAGAACCAGCGTACCATCGAAGCAGTAAAAGCCCTTAAAGCAGGAGATATCAACCATTTTGGAGAGCTCATGAGACAGTCTCATGAATCTCTCAGGGATGACTATGATGTTACAGGCATTGAGCTTGACACACTTGCTGAAGAGGCTTGGAAAATTCCCGGAGTTATTGGATCACGTATGACAGGCGGTGGATTTGGAGGCTGCACAGTTTCAATCGTCAAGGATGAGGCTATTGAGAACTTTAAGAAGACCGTTGGCGAGAAATACAAAAAGAAGATTGGTTATGATGCAACCTTCTATACAGTAGAAATCGGCGGAGGCCCTGAGATTATCTAAGGAGAAGATCATGGAATCAATTAATAAACTTGTTGCTTATGCACTTGCTACAGGACTTATTGAGAAGGAAGATATAATATACGCAGTAAATTCAATCCTTCTTAATCTTGGGCTGGACAGTGCGGATTACGAAATCGCAGACATAGAAGCACTTGCAGGGGAGATTTCCCTTGATGAAAAAGAACTTTCGGCGTATCTTGAGGGAGTTTTAAAAGAAATTGATGACTATGCTGCAAAGAACGGACTTTTGGAAAGTGACAGCGTGGTGTACAGGGATCTGTTTGATACAAAGATCATGGGGCTTTTGACCGAAAGACCCAGTGCTGTTATTGCAAAGTTTAAGAGTCTTTATGAAAAGAGTCCTGAAGAAGCCACAGATTATTACTATAACTTCTCCAAGAATACAGATTACATAAGACGTTACAGGATTTCCAAGGATATGAAGTGGATAGCTCCCACAGAGTATGGAGATCTTGATATAACCATCAACCTTTCCAAGCCGGAAAAGGATCCAAAGGCTATTGCTGCAGCCAGAAACGCCAAGCAGAGCGGATATCCAAAATGCCAGCTGTGTTGGGAAAATGAAGGCTATTCAGGAAGAGTTGATCACCCGGCAAGAGAGAATCACAGGATAATCCCTGTAACTATCCAGGATTCAAAGTGGGGATTCCAGTATTCACCCTATGTTTACTACAATGAGCATTGCATTGTTTTTAATTCTAAGCATATTCCTATGAAGATCGAGCACGATACCTTCTGCAAGCTCTTTGATTTTGTAAAGCAGTTCCCGCACTATTTTGTGGGCTCGAATGCCGATCTGCCGATTGTCGGAGGATCGATACTTAGCCATGACCACTTCCAGGGAGGACATTATACCTTTGCGATGGCCAAGGCTCCCGTGGAAAGGTCTTTTACCGTCAAAGGATTTGAGGACGTAAAGAGTGGCGTAGTTAAGTGGCCGATGTCTGTAATAAGGCTCTCATCCCCTGACTATGAGAGGATCATAGCTCTTGCAGACGTGATCCTTGAAAAGTGGAGAGGATACACAGATGAGGATGCATTCATATTTGCTGAAACAGACGGAACACCTCACAATACCATCACTCCTATTGCCAGAAAGCGCGGAGATGACTATGAACTGGATCTGGTACTTAGGAACAACATAACTACTGATGAGCATCCTCTCGGGGTTTATCACCCGCATGCAGAGCTTCACCACATCAAGAAGGAAAACATCGGTCTTATTGAAGTAATGGGACTTGCAGTTCTTCCTGCGAGACTTAAAAGTGAGATGGCTGATCTCAAGAAGGCCATGCTTGCCGGCGCTGATCTCAGAGCAGACGAGGTGTTGTCTAAGCACGCTGACTGGGTTGATGCCTTTAAGACAAAATACGAGAAGATTGATGAGACTAATATAGATGAGATAATTCAGAATGAGATCGGAGAAGTCTTCATGCATGTTCTTGAGGACGCCGGTGTTTACAAGCGTACGACAAAAGGGCAGGAAGCCTTCGACAGATTCATTCGTTCTCTTCCTGGGGCAGCATTTTAAGGATTGTCTGTCTGCTCAGAGAGTTGAGATTCTTGGCGATGGGAATAAGAGCATCAAGCTTTTTCTTGATCTCATCTTCGCTTAGCCCCAGCTTTGTTTTGTACAGATCAATAAGAACTCTGTAGGTTGCAGTGATATCGGAGCGGGTCTTTACAGCAAACTCCAAAACCTTTGCGGCATCTTCGAATCTGCCAAGGTCGTAAAGCGCCTGCCCCCACTTCTGCAGGGAACATACAAGAGCGGTGTAGTTCTGGTCATACTGAGAAAGTGGTGTGATATTGGCTGTACCGTACTCAAGCTTAAGATCCGTGTTGGAAATACCTGTCAGATTTACTATCTTTTCATCCTTAAGGGCTGTAAGTTCGTCTTCAGCGCTCTGAAGGGATGGATCATCTCCTGCTGTTCCGAAAGGCAGAAGGTCAAAAGGAATGTGGATATATTCCAGATTCTCAAGACTTTTCTTTCTTACATTGTTGGCTTCAAGCTCTTTTTCCCAGAAGCTGGCCTCTTTTTCTTCGGCCTTTCTGGAGGTCCTTCGCATGAGAAGATTCATGACGATGCAAAGGAGTATGAAGCTTGCTAAAAAAGGGAATTTCATCTATAATATCCTTTCAGTAAAAACGTGGAGATTCCATTTACATAATATCACAGAGGAAGTATTATGAAAAAATTTTTTGGGACCATTGGAATGGCGATCCTGTTAATGGTCTTAGTGCCGGGAGCAAGGGCTTATGCTTCAGATGGCAGACAGATCGCAAGGGGAGTGTTCATAGGACCGGTTGATGTCTCGGGTATGAGCATCAGTGAGGCAGAAAGTGCAGTTACTTCATATGTTGATGAGGTTTCGGCTCAGGCCATAACCCTTGTGGCGGGAGAGGGACAGGAGCGTCAGTTCACAGGACAGGATATAGGTCTTTACTGGAGCAATACTTCAGTTGTGGAGGATGCATATTCTCTTGGACATCAGGGCAATATCATCCAGAGATATAAGGCTCTCAAGGATCTTCAGCACCAGAATCACATCTTTGATATCGAATACGGATATGAGAAAGAGATCGTAGAAGGCATTGTAAGCGAGTGCGCAGAGGCCTTTGATCAGGAAAAGATAAACTTTACACTGACCAAGACTGAAAATGGATTTCAGGTATCTGACGGACAGACAGGATATCTTGTTGATCAGGCCGAGTCGGTATCTATAATAGAGGACTTTATTCAGAATAAGCTCGGAGGGGATAACGCCTCGGTTCAGCTCTCCGTTAAGGCAGATCAGCCTCAGGGAAGCGAGGAGGAACTCTCTCTGGTCAGAGATGTTCTTGGAACTTTCACCACAAGCTATAAGACATCAGGTGCATCCAGAAGTGCCAATGTAGCAAACGGATGCAGACTGATCAACGGTTCAACGATCTATCCCGGAGAGGAGTTCTCCGTTCTTGATACTATAACGCCTTTCACGGAGTCAAACGGATATTTTCCTGCAGGATCATATCTCAACGGACTTGTTGTTGAGAGTATCGGCGGAGGAATCTGCCAGGTTTCAACGACTCTCTACAACGCAGTTCTTCTCTCAGAGCTTGAAGTTACTGAGAGGCACAATCATTCTATGATAGTAAATTATGTTTCACCCTCTGCAGATGCAGCTATTGCTGAGTCCGGAGGTAAGAACTTTAAGTTTGTGAATAACACAGAGCATCCTATTTACATAGAAGGATATACCACATCAGATAAGCACATTACATTTACCATATATGGCGTTGAGACCAGACCTTCGGGACGTAAGGTTTCTTACGAGAGCGAGGTTTTGGAGACTACACCGGCTTCTGCGGATGAGTTTGTAACAGATCCGTCTCAGGGTGTTGGATATGTGGGAACGCAGTCAGCGCACCTTGGTTACAAGGCTCAACTCTGGAAGATAGTTACAGAGAACGGAGAGACTACCAGGGAAGTTGTTAATTCCAGCAACTACAAGATGGTTCCCAAGATTGTTACTGTTGGGACCGGTGGGGCTGATGAGACAGCTCTTTCACAGCTTCAGACAGCAATTGCAACAAGGGATGTCGGAACAGTCAAGGCTGTTGCAGGAGCTTTGGCTGCAGCCAGAAATGCTGCCGGCACAGAAGGCGCAGATGCCGCCAATCAGGCAGCTGCAGATGCAGTAAACGCAGCTAATGAGCAGCTTAGAGCCCAGACAGAGGGCGCGGACGATGCTGAAACGATCCAGACTAACTAACGCCCCGGAGAGTGTATGAGAATTGGAAAGATAACCGAAAACGCTTTAAAACGCTCGGTTTTAAAGTTACTCAGAACAGAATATAAAGATGTTAAAAGCGCAGCTGTAGGGTCAGACTGCGCTTTTTCTTCAAATAAAGAGGCCTTCAGTGCGGTTTCAACAGTGACTGCGGATGTATCTGACCCGGGGTTCTATGCAGTCATGAAGGCGCAGACAGCTCTTTTTTCTCAGGGCATAACACCCGATCACGTGACGGTATCAATAATGCTTCCGACTGATGCTGAGGAGAAGGCGGTAAAAGACATTGTGAAGGGGGCAATTTCTGCAGCTAAGATGTGCGATGTTCCCTATGCCGGAGGACATACAGAGGTCACAGACGCTGTAAACAGAGCGCTGGTAACTGCAACTGCTGTTGCCGGTAAATCGGAAGGAAACCTTGCTCTGTCAAAACCCGAAGCGGGCGAAGACCTTATTATAACCAAGTGGATAGCCCTGGAGGGCACTTCAATGCTGGCTGCGGAGAGAAAAGAAAATCTTTCCTCCAGATATCCGATACCATTTATTGAGGAGGCAGAGCGCTTCAAGGAACTTCTGGATATACGAGCGGAGGCTGCAGTCGCGGTGGAGTCCTCAGCCGGTGCTATACATGATATTTCGTCAGGGGGTATTTATGCTGCACTCTGGGAGATGTCGGAAAGAGCAGGCTGCGGACTGGAGGTTGACCTCAGAAAGATTCCCGTAAGACAGGAAACTATCGAAATCTGTGAGTTTTTTGAGATTAACCCCTATCAGCTTTTGTCGGGAGGAGCGCTTTTGCTTGCAGCAAAAGACGGAGAGAGCCTTGTTAAAATGCTGGAGGATAAGGGAATACCTGCTGTAGTTGTGGGGGCCCTCAAAGAAGGGAATGACAAGATAATAATAAACGGAGAAGAAAAGAGATATCTTGAATCCCCTCAGGCAGATGAGATACATAAGGTCTTATGACGGAAATAGTGGTATTATAGTAAATAAAGTCAGAAGGGAAGAATAACGATCATGAGCACAAGAGAAGAAATTTTAGGTATCATCGAAAAAAACAGCCGTATAGATGTACATGAACTCAGCGTCCTTTTGGGAGCGGATGAGCTTTTGGTTGCCAATGAGCTCAAAAACCTTGAGGAAGAGGGGATCATCTGCGGATATCACACAATGATAGATTGGTCCAAGACCGATATAGAGAAAGTTAACGCTCTTATCGAGGTCAAGGTAACACCTCAGAGAGGCATTGGCTTTGACAGCATTGCTGAGAGGATCTACAAATATCCGGAGGTTACCAGCGTTTATCTTATGAGCGGCGGCTTTGACCTCATGGTGATCCTTGAAGGCAAGTCACTTCATGAGGTGGCAAGCTTTGTAAGCAATAAGCTGTCCACGCTGGATACGGTCCTTAGTACAGCTACTCACTTCATTTTAAAGAAGTACAAGGATCACGGAACAATTCTTACAAAGAAATATGAAGACACAAGGGAGATTGTATCACCATGAGAAACCCAATCGGAAAGAAAGTAGTAGATATCAAGCCATCGGGTATCAGAAAGTTCTTCGACATCGTCCTTGAGACTGAAGGAGCTATTTCTCTTGGTGTTGGTGAACCGGATTTTGACACTCCCTGGCATATAAGAGATGAGGGTATTTATTCCCTTGAAAAGGGGCGTACCTTCTATACATCCAATTCAGGACTTAAGGAATTAAGGACGGAGATTTCAAATTACATCCATAGGACTCAGGGCGTAAGCTATGACCCGATAAAAGAGGTTTTTGTGACAGTAGGAGGATCCGAGGCCATTGACCTTGCTCTCAGGGCGATGATCGATGAGGGCGATGAGGTCCTGATCCCACAGCCCAGCTACGTATCCTACGAGCCCTGTGCGATCCTGGCAGACGCTGTCCCTGTTATAATCGAGCTCAAGGAGGAGAATCAGTTCAGGTTAACTGCACAGGAAGTTCTTGAGAAGGTAACAGACAAGACCAAGATCCTGGTGCTTCCGTTCCCCAATAACCCGACAGGTGCCATCATGGAGAAGGAAGATCTTGAGGAGATTGCCAAGGTTGTTATAGAAAAAGACCTCTACGTAATATCCGATGAGATCTATGGAGAGCTCACCTACAGTGGCAAACACGTATCCATTGTTTCTCTTCCCGGTATGAAGGAGAGGACTATCCTTATTAACGGCTTTTCTAAAGCCTATGCCATGACAGGATGGAGGCTCGGATATGCCTGTGGACCTCAGGCGATCATGGAGCAGATGGTCAAGATCCACCAGTTTGCGATCATGTGCGCACCTACCACCAGCCAGTATGCAGCGGTTGAGGCACTCAGGAACGGTGATGATGACGTCCTTATGATGAAGGAGCAGTACAATCACAGAAGACGGTTTTTGCTCAGCGAGTTTGAGAGGATCGGGCTTCCGTGCTTTGAGCCTTACGGCGCATTTTATGTTTTCCCCTGCATCAAGAAGTTTGGAATGAGCAGCGATGAGTTCTGCACAAGGCTTCTTAAAGAGGAGAAGCTTGCTGTGGTACCCGGAACGGCCTTTGGCGACTGTGGAGAAGGCTACATAAGAGTTTCTTATGCATATTCTCTTGAGAACCTCAAGGCAGCCATGGAGAGGCTGGAGAGATTTATCAGTAAACTTTGATGCATCAACCAATTAAATATCTTTAGGTAAAACTAAAACTCCTGCTGATTTGGGCAAAAATGCACAAAAAGCAGGAGTTTTTTTGTGGAAAAGCTAAAATCATCTAAAATAATTCATTAAAATCTAAAATATTCGTTGACTTAGCATTTCTCGCACTTTAGAATTAATTATAACAAGGTGTATTAGGAGAAATGGGTAAAATGACAGCGGAAAAACAGCTAAAATACAACGAACCATGGATACTTCAGAGAGCTGACCCGTACGTTTACAAACATACGGACGGAACTTATTACTTCACAGCCTCTGTTCCCGAATATGACAGGATTGTTCTCAGAAAGTCGGATACTCTGGCAGGGCTTGCTGATGCGGAAGAGACAGAAATATGGCACAAGCATGAAGAGGGACCGATGAGTGTGCACATCTGGGCGCCGGAGCTTCATTACCTTGATGGAGCCTGGTATATCTATTATGCCGGCGGAGATAAGGACAATATCTGGGAAATAAGGCCTTATGTACTTCAGTGTAAGGATGAGGATCCTATCACCGGAACATGGACTGAGCTTGGCAAGATCCAGAGAGCTGATAAAGACGAATTCTCTTTTGAGGCGTTCTCCCTCGATGGCACGGTTTTTGAGAACAAAGGCGAAAGGTACTATGTCTGGGCTGAGAAAGTTGGTGTCGGCAGACAGATCAGTAATCTCTATATAGCCAAGATGGAGACACCCTGGAAGCTGGCAACGGTTCAGGTTATGCTGACAACTCCCGACTATGACTGGGAGAGAGTGGGATACTGGGTAAATGAAGGTCCTTCTGTTATTAAGCACGGGGGAAAGATCTTTTTAACCTATTCAGCTAGTGAAACAGGCAAGCCCTACTGTATGGGAATGCTCACAGCAGATGAGGACAGCGATCTTCTTGATCCCAAGAGCTGGACCAAGGAGAGATACCCGGTTCTTGAATCCGATGAGAAGGCCGGTATCTACGGACCCGGACACAACAGCTTTACAGTTGATGAAGAGGGTAGAGACATCTGTGTCTATCATGCAAGAAATGAAGAGACAATTGTAGGCGATCCGCTCTACAATCCCAACAGGCATGCTAGGCTTATGCCGGTAGTATGGGATAGTGAGGGCAGACCAACATTTTCTTTTGACTCGGGAGATAAGTAATGCGCAGGACAATGTATAAATATATCGCAGCGGGGATGAGCATTGTCCTTGCTGCTTTGGGAGGAGGCTGTTCGGCGCCTTTGGGAGCCGCTGATCAAGCTCTTCCACAGGAGGCAAGTATGGAGGAAATAGCAAAGGGATCCGTTAATTCAGGGGCGTCGCTCCATGATCCGCAGGTCATTGTGGGAGATGACGGTACATATTACTGTTACGGAACGCACATGACAGCAGCGACTTCTTCAGATCTTATAAAGTGGGACACCTGGGCTGATGGGGTAAACGGCAGCAACAAGATCTATGACAATCTGCTTACCGAACCCTTTGACGCCTTTTCTTTTGTGGGTAAAAACGAGCAGAATGGTTATTCGGTCTGGGCGCCAAGCGTTATCTACAATAAAAAGACCGGTAAATATATGATGTACTTCTGCACTACGTCATCATATATCAAGTCAAACATTGTTCTGGCGACTTCGGACAACATAGGAGGCCCCTACCACTACGAAAAGACAATAATATACTCAGGATTCGCAAAATCTGACATGGACCTCACTAACTTTTATGAGATAATGGGTGAGGACGTTTCAACAAGAAACCGCTATGTAGCAGGTGGTGCTTATAATAATCAGCTCTGGCCAAATGCTATTGATCCGGCTATGTTCTATGATGCCGATGACAGGCTGTGGATGGTGTACGGATCCTGGTCAGGCGGAATTTTTATCCTGGAGCTGGATCAGGAAACGGGAGAACCGATCCATCCGGTAACTGATGATGACAGCGAAGTTGATGCATATTTTGGCAAAAGACTTATCGGCGGATTCCATCACTCAATAGAAGGCCCGTATATTCATTATGACAAGGCAAGCGGTTACTACTACCTGTTCCTGTCCTATGGCAATCTTCAGACGGACGGAGGATATCAGATAAGAGTCCTTAGGTCACAGAACCCGGATGGTCCATTTGTGGATGCGACCGGAAACAGCCTTGGTATCAAGGGCGATCTGGATTCCTACGCGGATTACGGCGTTAAACTGATGGGGAACTATACGCTTCCGAGTCTTAATGTTACTTACATGGCGCCCGGCGGTCAGTCTACATTTGAGGGGGCTGACGGAAATCTTTACATTGTTTATCATCAGAGATTTAAGAACAATGGCGAATTCCATTCGGTAAGAGTCCATCAGATGGCCATGAATGAGGATGGCTGGCCATGTGTTTTTCCTTTTGCAACAAACGGAGAGAAGCTCTCGGAAGAAGGCTATAAGCAAAAAGACATTCAGGGCACATTCTACATGGTCGATCATGGACTTGAGATCAACAACCTGGTCAATGAACCTGAGGCCTGCACATTCAGTGACGGCAATATTACAGGAGCAATTACAGGGACTTACGAGGTCAAAGACGGAACGAACTTTATCACCATAAGATCCGGAGATGCTACATATAAGGGCGTTATGGTTGAAATGACAGATGAAGCAGGAAACAACACCTTCTGCATCAGTGCAGTGGGTGACAATAATCATTCAATATGGGGAGTAAGATATGGCAAAACTGGTGATCAATGAAACAAAGAAGATGGGAGAGATAGCTCCTGAAGTATACGGACATTTCTCTGAGCATTTGGGAAGATGCATTTATGAGGGTCTCTATGTAGGTGAGGATTCAGACATTCCCAATGTTAACGGTATGAGAACTGACGTTGTTGAGGCACTCAAGGAGATGAAGGTGCCGGTACTGCGCTGGCCAGGTGGCTGTTTTGCGGACGAGTACCACTGGATGGACGGCGTAGGTGAGAAGTCAAAACGTAAAAAAATGATCAATACTCACTGGGGCGGAGTTATGGAAGATAATAGCTTTGGAACAGATGAGTTCATGGAGCTCTGCAGACAGCTTGGGTGCAAGACTTATGTAAACGGAAATCTTGGTAGCGGAACGGTTCAGGAGATGAGCCAGTGGGTTGAGTACATGACACTTGACGGAGTATCTCCCATGGCTGACCTTCGCAAGGAGAATGGTCATCCGGAGCCTTATAAGCTTGACTACTTTGGAGTTGGAAATGAAAACTGGGGTTGCGGTGGAAACATGAGGCCACAGTACTACGGAGATCTTTATCGCAGATATCAGACATATCTGCGCCAGTATAATCCTGATAAGCCATTTACAAGAGTAGCATGCGGTGCAAACAACGACGACTATCATTGGACCGAGGAGGTTTTGAAGACCTGCTTTGATCACACACCCGAGCACCTTCATGGATTCCTTGATATGATCTCGCTTCATTACTATGACATGCCTTACGGCTGGGAGCCCAAGGTGAGCGCAACAGACTTCGATGAGGAATGCTATTACAGGACTCTCAACAAGGCATACCTTATGGATGAGCTTGTAACAAGACATTGCACGGTCCTTGATAAGTATGATCCGGACAAGAAGATCGGTCTGTCTGTAGATGAGTGGGGTACCTGGTTTAAGGTTGAGCCCGGAACAAATCCCGGATTCCTTTACCAGCAGAACACAGTAAGGGATGCTCTTGTTGCCGGAATTACACTCAATATCTTCAACAAGCACTGTGACAGGGTTAAGATGGCTTGTATCGCTCAGATGGTCAACGTCCTTCAGTCCGTGATCCTTACAGATGGCGAAAAGATGATAAAGACGCCTACTTATCATGTGTTCCATATGTATAGACACCATCAGGGAGCTGAGCTCCTTGGCAGCAGCATCACGGGTGTGTCCGAGATTGGAGTTGAGGATGGATATAAGGTTCCTGATCTTACAGAATCTGTTTCAGAGAAGGATGGAATCATCACTATTACTGTCAGCAATCAGTCTCTTAGTGAGGGAAAAGAGCTTGACGTAGTATTTGCAGAAAAGGAGAACTTTGAGATAGTGGAAGCCAAGATTGTCGGCGGTACAGATCCTCATGACTTCAATACTTTTGATGATCCTGAAAAGGTAGTTGAAAAGACCTTTACAGACTATAAGACAGAGGGCGGTCTCAAACTTAACATTCCTGCTGCAAGTGTAGTTGAGATTAGACTAAAATAAAGGTATAATGTTTTAATCTTATATGAAAAAGGTGGGTAACGGATATGCTTCATATCAAATCACTGGATGAGGGGCTTGAACTCTTTAAGGCTTTGGGTTCTGACATTCGTGTAGAGATAATTAAGATACTTCTAAACGAAAACGCCATGAACATGAATGAACTGGCAAGTCGCCTTAATATCACCAATGGCGCTCTTACCAGTCATATCAAGAAGCTGGAGGAATGCGGAGTTGTTACTGTTTCCTCAGAGGCTTCCGGACACGGAAACCAAAAGGTGTGTTCTGTTCATCTGGACAAGATCCTCATTGAGCTTCAGGATAAGCCTGAGAATGAGAATATCTATACAACAGATATAAAGGTCGGACTTTTTGCGGATTACAACGTATTTCCTACCTGCGGCCTTGCGACCAGTAACAGGCTGATAGGTGAAGTTGATGACACCAGATACTTTGCGCATCCTGACAGATATGAAGCTGATATTCTCTGGTTTACCAAGGGATATGTGGAATATGCAATTCCAAACTTTGTTCCGGCCAATCAGCGGATTGATGAGATCTGCATTTCCATGGAGCTGAGTTCTGAAGCGCCCGGTGTAAACAATGTATGGCCCTCAGATATATATTTTTACCTTAATGAAACACTTCTGGGCACCTGGACAAGCCCGGGAGATTTTGGAGATGTAAAAGGCATCTTTACTCCTGATTGGTGGTTTCCTAACTGGAATCAGTACGGACTTCTTAAAATGCTCGTGATAAATCACAAGGGAACATTTATAGATGGCCTTCAGATCTCCGATGTGACCATAGATCAGTTCAAGATAACAAGTAAGAGCCCTCTCAAGTTCAAGCTTGAAGTACCTGAGAATGCTGAGCACGTAGGTGGTCTTACAATCTTTGGAAGAGGTTTTGGAAATTATAACCAGGATATCAATGTAAAAATGGCTTACAGCCCTATTGAAATGCCATAAATAAGAACAAAAATAAGAGGTTAGCTATAACGGCTAACCTCTTTTGTTATGTCTTTTAGTTGTATTACTTGATACCGCTGATCGCGATTGATTCGATGATCACTCTCTGGAACAGGAAGAAGAGTATCAGGGTAGGTAGCATGGCTATTACCGATGCTGCCATGATCAGGGCGTAATCGCTTTGGATCGCGTAGTAGTGGTTAAAGGATCTGATAACTACCTGCAGGGTCCAGGTCTTTTCACTTCTAAGGAAGATCGTGGGAGCAAGGTAGTCGTTCCATATTCCCATGAACCAGAGCATGAGCTGTGTACCAAGAGCACCCTTCATAAGTGGAAGGAAGATCTTCCAGTAGATACCGAAGTAGTTGCATCCGTCGATCTTGGCTGCATCCATAAGATCTGAAGGAATGCTGTAGAGGTTCTGCCTTAGGAAGAAGATCATGCTGACATTTCCGAAGCATCCGGGGATGATGAGCGGTGCCAGGGAGTTGGTCCAATGGAGCTTTGTAAAGAGTACGTACTGCGGGATCATAACAACCGCAAAGGGGATCATGATCGTTGCCAGAAGTGCAAGGAACAGGGCGTTTTTGCCTCTGAATTCCATTTTGGCAAAGGCAAAGGCTGCAAGGGACGAAGTAAATCCTCCGATGAGGAGTACCGGGATCTCAACCTTGATGGTGTTGAAGATACCACTTATGAATTGTCCCTTTTTCATAACTTCGCTGTATTTGCCGATGAGGATCGGGTCAGGAATGATCGTGAGTGTTCCTGAGAGGATCTGGTTCTTGGTCATAAAGGATGTTGCCACCATGTAGATAAGCGGGAACACCATTGTTATTGCGAACAGGAATAGCACGATAAAGATTATAATGTTAAAAGCGCGCTCCTTGGGGGATGTGACGCGATCATTCATATAGTCTTTCTGGCTGCTCTTTGTTTTTGTAAGTATTGCTGTAGCCATCTGTCACACCTCCTTAATCTATAGTCTTAACCCATTTATCCTGGCCCCAGAAGTTGATGGCCGTGATAATGAAAATGATGGTCGCAAGAATTACCGCAACTGCACTACCGTAGCCTAGCTGTCCGTTGGTGAAAGCTTTTTCGTACAGATAGAATACAACAGTCGCTGAGCTGTAGTTTGGTCCGCCGTTAGGTGTCATGACCTGAACCTCAACAAATACCTGGAAGCCTCCGATGAGAGAGGTGATAAGTACGTAGAAGGTTACAGGAGAGAGCAGTGGAAGTGTGATATTGGTGAATTTGTTCCAGCCGTTTGCCCCGTCGATCATGGCTGCCTCATAGTAGTCCCTTGGAATGTTCTGAAGTCCTGCCAGATACAGGATTACTGTACCGCCCAGACCTTTCCAGACCATGAAGATGATAAGGGATATCTTTACCATCTGCTCATCGCCGAGCCAGTTGGGACCGTGCATTCCGGTGAGTGCTTTATAGATACCGTTTAAAAGACCGTAGTCGTAGTTGAAAACCCATGCCCACAGAATAGAAACAGCAACCAGTGAAGATACCACAGGAACATAGTACATGGTGGTAAGAACTCTTTTGCCCGGAATCTTTCTGTTAAGGCCCATGGCGATAAGGATACCCAGGATCATTCCGATAGGAATACCGATCATATAAATAATGGTCGTTCCCATGGATCTCCAGAACTTATAATCGCCGAAGATCTTGATGTAGTTGCCAAGTCCTACAATGTTTCCCCAAAGTGAGTTCATGCCGGTCCATTTACTGGTACTGGCGATGAGGGCAAACACGATAGGATATGCCATAAAGAGCATGAACCCGATGAATGGCGGTGCTATAAAGAGCCATGCCCACCGTTCTTCTCTTTTTGCCATGGCTGATCTGTGTACTTTAACTCTTGTTTTTGCCATTTTCTCTTCCCCTGAAAATCTTATAAAACGAGCCCCTCAGCATAGTATACAGAGGGGCCCTGTTCAAATCTAAGCGTTTATCAGCCGTTCTTTGTTGCTGAATTCTGAAGCTCAATAGCCTCGTCAAGAAGCTGCTGCATCTCAGGCTCAACCTGCTTTAAGTAATCCTCTACAGAGATATCACCGTTCTTGATGTTGAATACACCTGACCAGAAAGGTGTGAACCACTCTGAGTTATATGTGTAATCTGTCTCCTGAAGAGCTGCTGCGTAGTTATCGTTTCCGTCGAAGTAACCGAAGATAACATCTACATTTGAAGCATAAGGAACTTTACCGGAGTTTACAGCATCCTTGAACTCGCCGTATGCAAGATCTGTGATGTTAGGAAGCTGGATAGAAGCACCGGTTGAGATACCTGAAACTGCTCTCTGTCCGTCAGCATCTGTTGAGAGCTTTGAAACAAGCTCTGCGCAAAGGTCAGGATACTCGGTTGTTGCTGATACACAGTAACCAACTGATCCCATCCATGTGTGTGATCTTCCGTCACCTGAAGGTCCTACAGGCCATCCGCAAAGGTTCCACTTGTAAGGGAATGTAGCATCATCCATGAATGCTGCAACGTCCCATGTACCGCATGCGTAGAAGGCAACC
>JAFSTR010000048.1 GCA_017445665.1 Butyrivibrio sp.
AAAGACCGGTGAAATTGGTGAGGACGGAAAAGAAAAAACGGAGCCCTTCGAAGTAAGCGGCTCAGGTGATATCACAGATGGTATTGCCAAGACATCTCTTGCACCAACCTATTATGTGACATTTACTTTTGAAATTCCCAATGCTGCAGCCAATGCAGAGAACATCCGGATCAGGCTTGTTCCAACAGGCGGACTTTCCGCAAAGGGCGACAAGGCTCCTGCTAAGGGTGGAGTTATCCGCATGGACAGTGTTAAGGTAGCAGGTAATCCTGTGGTGGATTCTTCTGTAACAGCATTTGTTAAGGCAGATCCTGCGTCAGGTGAGGTTCCTGAAGGTCAGATAGTTTCTCTTTCATCTGACACGGAAGGCGCAGAAATTTACTACTCAGTAAATGGAGGCGAGTTTGCTAAGTATGATGATGAAACTAAGGTTGTTCTTAATGAGCTTCCTGCAGCGATCAGAGCTTATGCAACAAAGGAAGGCCTTTCAAAGAGCATCACTGTAAATTATCAGTACACTCAGATACAGGCAGCTGCCGTCAAGGCAGCACCATATGGTGGTGCTGTTATAGAGAAGCAGAAGGTAACACTTAAGTCTACAACAGAAGATGCAACAATCCTTTACAGATATATGAGCGAGGAGGAAGTTGCAGAAGATGAAGTAAAGGCAAAAGAGACTGAAAACACAGAAGAAGCTTCAGGCGAGATAAAGACAGAAGAAGCATCTGATGGCAATGAAACTCCCGCAGAATCAAAGGAAGATGCTGAAGAGCATGATGACTGGATTACTTACGAGGGACCGTTTGAACTTAAAGTGCTTCCATGCCGGATTCAGGTAAAGGCAACCAAGGAAGGCTACAAAGACAGTGCTGTATCAACACTTAATTTCACGAAGAGGCAGAATGAAAAGTACAACATCTACTTCGGCCAGATCCATGCCCACACCAATATTTCCGATGGTGCAGGAACGCTGGAAGAAGCATTTGATCATGCTGCAAAAGTAGAGAATCTTGACTACATCGTTATCACAGACCACAGTAACTCTATTGATAACGAGAAAGAATCAAAGATCACAGAGAACGTTGATAAGTCTGCAGATGATGAGTGGACCTATGCCCACAATCTTGCTAAACAGAAAACAACCGAGGACTTTACCTGTGCTTACGGTTATGAGATGACATGGTCAAATGGCCTTGGTCATATGAACACCTTTAATACACCGGGATTCCAGAGCCGTACACAGACTGAATTCAGTACTTATTCAACAGCGCTTCAGAACTACTATGCAGCACTTAGAACTGTGCCTGATTCCATCAGCCAGTTCAATCATCCCGGAACAACCTTCGGTGACTTCAGTGACTTTGCATACTATTCAGAAGAGAACGACGCACTTATCACAATGATAGAGGTTGGTAACGGCGAAGGTACAATCGGATCATCAGGTTACTTCCCTTCATACGAGTACTACACACGTGCGCTTGATAAAGGCTGGCATGTAGCTCCTACCAATAACCAGGATAACCACAAGGGTAAGTGGGGAGATGCCAACACAGCACGTACAGTAATGCTTGCTGATACAAACGATGAGAACGCAATTTACGATGCGATGAGAAACTATCGTATCTATGCGACAGAGGACAATGACCTTTCAATCTATTACACGCTTGATGATCGAATTATGGGATCTATCCTTGATGAGGATGAAGTAGGTGATGAAATCAAGATCAAAGCAGAGATAAGTGATCCTTCAGACAATAAGATTGGCAGAGTTGAAGTAATTGTTAACGGTGGCCAGTCGATAAGGATGGAAAATGTTAATACAAATAAAAAGACAGTAACATTTGATGTGCCTTCAAGCTATTCCTATTATTATCTGAAGATAACAGAAGATGATGGGGATATTGCTGTCACAGCACCTGTATGGGTTGGTGAAGTTGAAGCATGTGGCATTAACAAGACTTACACAAATACAGTTCTTCCTGTTAAGGGTGAAAGCTTGGATATCAATGTGGATCTGTACAACAATGAAGAATCCGCGCTTGAGATCGACTATATTGATATTGTTCTTAAGGATGTAGACGACAATGACGACAATGAAACACCGGTTATTTCTGTTTCCGGTGAAAAAGCAGGTATTCCTACGGTTGCGCCGGAAGGAACAGCTGCATATAAAACAGACTTTGTTTATAATGAAGCCGGAAAGGTTACATATGAGGTTACTGTACGCGCTACATTAGATGGTGTTCCTAAGGTATATACAGATAAGCTTCAGGTTAGTTACGCTGTTCCTGAGATGGTTACAGATGTTCTTATCGATGGTACACATTACAATGACTATGTGACCGGCTACTACGGCGGGAATATGTCATCCTTCATTTCAATATGCGGTAAGAAAAACATCAGGGCAGAGGTAGTAACAACACAGATCACACCTGAGATGCTTGAAAAGTGCTCGCTTCTTGTTCTGGCCGCACCTGCTAAGAAGGCCGGAACAGCTGGCGCAGGAGACTACAGCGTTTCACACTACGATAATGAGTTCCTTGCTATGGTAAAAGAGTATGTTGCAGCAGGCGGATCAGTAATTGTATGTGGCCTTGCTGATTACTCAGATACAAAAGATGGTCAGACAGCCACAGAACAGAACAAGCTCCTTGAAGCTATTGGTGCTACAATTCGTATGGGATCAGATGAAGTCTGGGATGATATCAACAATGGTGGTCAGGCATACAGAATGTATCCAAGAACCATAAACTTTGACTCTGATCTGACAGCAGGAATCAATGCAAGTACATACGATACAGACGAAAATGGATTAATAAAACTCATTACGGATGGACACAGATACAGTCAGTACTCAGGATGTTCAGTAGATATCTCTAATGCAGTTGAAAATGATGTGGTAGAAGCTGCTGAATGGCTTGTTAAGGGATTTGATACAACCTATTCTGTGGATTGTAAGAGTGCAAATGGTGAGAGTTTAGACAGCAACCAACCTCTCGACAACAAAGGAGATGTAACGTTTATTGCTCGTCAGAAGACCAAGGCCGGTGGAGATATCATTGTTGCCGGAGGTGTATTCCTTTCTGATTTTGAGGTAAAGGCTGAAATTGATAACAATGATTCACTTCCATTTGCAAACGCTGTTATAGTAAACAACATCCTTGACGGTGTAACTGTAGAGCTTCCTACATCTACCATTGCAGAGGCTCGTGCAGGTGAGATGAACGAAGTATTCGCTGTAGAAGGATATGTGACCAGCGGAACATCTAACCCTGATACAACCTTCTTTGACACTATCTACATTCAGGACGAGACAGCAGGTATTGATATCTTCCCGTATGCAGAAGCAGGCCTTGAGATCGGTACTAAGGTCCGCATCACAGGCTTTGTTGCTCAGTACCAGGGAGATATGGAACTTAAGGTAATATCAGCCAAGATCCTTGACGATGAGCCTTATGTATGGGAACCCAAGGAAGTAGATACAAAGACTGCAATGGATTATACAGCCCTGGGTGGTTCACTTCTTAAGACAACAGGTAAGGTTACAAGAGTTGCAGTCGGAGCAGACGGAAACATCGAAGAGTTCTGGCTCGCAGATGATACAGGATCAGAGGCTGCAATCTTTATCGATGGTTATATCAAGTCAGGTACATCAGGAGATGAAGGAAGAGCTGCATTGGTCGACTTCGTTAAGGTTGGCGCTGAGGTTTCTGCAGCAGGTGTTCTTTACATGCATCCTGAGGGATCTTCTGATGTTTCAGTTCCTGTATTCAGAGTACGAAACTGCGATGACATCGTGCTTGTAAAACCGGCTCCCGGAACATCAGAATCAGGATCAGGCTCAGGAAGCGGCTCAGGATCAGGCTCAGGAAGTGGCTCAGGTTCAGGCAGCGAGTCCGGCTCAGGAAGCAGCTCAGGTTCTTCTGGCAGCGGAAGCTCATCAGACAGCTCAAGCTCATCAGGCGGATCATCATCTCAGGCACCTGTACAGAGTGTGCTCGGAGCTGTAAGAGATACCGTTGAAAAAGTAATTGATACTATTGCAGACGGTATTGAGCCAATCTTTAACAAGATCTTTGGGGAGAACAATAGCAGCCAGACTTCTTCTACAGGTACATCCGAAGGTGAGGTTGTCGGAAGCGTGACCGGAGATAACACCGATCAGCCGGCTGCAGTAGAAAACCCTGACGATCAGAGCGCTGTAGAGCAGACAGATGACAGCAAACCTGTTAAAATTGTTGAGGAGGCTACAGCTAGTGCGAAAAAACCTGAATCAAGGTCCAGAAAGGCAGCCAGGGCAGCAGCAACTACAGTAGTGGTTGTTTCAGGACTTGGCCTCGCAGCAATAGGACTCAGAAAGCTGTTGTTACTGTTACATGTCACTAGATAATCTTAATAGAAAAAGAATAATAAAAAACATCTTCGTGATCATAGCATTTACATTGGTACTTATTCTGGCTCTTGCCCTTGCAAACAAGGACAGAGCCGGATATACCACAACCAGGGAAACCGGAATTGAGTATGAAAATGCCAAAGTCCTGGCGGTTACTGAGGATAACTCACAAGCCGACCCGGACACCGAAGGTGTCCTTAGAGGGAGCACTGAACTAAAGGTGAAGATACTCACCGGTAGGTACAAAGGAGATATCTGCTTTGTTACCAACTATTTCAGTGCTCTTTATAATGTTGATGTAAAGGCCGGTGACACTGTCTGTGTTCGCATAGACACCACAGGAGACGGTATTTACACCTGCAGTATCTATAACTACAACAGGGTTCCGCTCATTATAGGCCTTGTAGTCCTGTTCTTCCTTGCTCTTGCCATAATCGGAGGTTTTCAGGGAGTCAAAGCTTTTGCAGGCCTTGCATACACAGTCCTGTGCATCTTTGGTTTGCTGCTTCCGCTCACGCTTAAGGGAGTATCACCAATTCCCCTTACCTGCTGTATCATTTTCTTTACCAGCGCTGTTTGCTTTTACCTCATAGGAGGTATCTGTAAAAAGACAATTGCTGCAGCCCTTGGTTGCTTTAGCGGAGTACTGATAGCAGCTCTCCTTGCGCAGATAGCAGCCGGGATCGGGGGAATTTCAACCTTTCAGATGGATGAGGCAGAGGCACTGCTTCTTTTAAAGAGTACAACTGCCATTAAGCTCAGAGGTCTTTTCACCAGCGGAATACTGATAGCGGCCATGGGTGCAGTAATGGATATAGCGATGTCTATTGCATCAGCCCTCGAGGAAGTTCATAATATTAATCCTGAGAGGGATGCAAAAGAGCTATTTAAATCCGGCATGAACATTGGCCGGGATGCCATGGGAACCATGGCTAATACACTGGTTTTGGCATACGTTGGCAGTGCGCTCAATATGTGCGTTCTGATATATTCCTACGGAGTTGGCTTCAGACAGCTTCTGTGCACGGATTTTGTGGCAATTGAAATAATACGTGCAGTTGCCGGAAGCGTGGGGATCTTCTGCGCAGTACCGTGTGTTTCGCTTATAGCAGCCCTTCTTTACACAAGGAAAAATAAGGGCAGGTAAAAAATTGAATTCAAAAAGCAAAACAAATTTATGGACATATATGCCGGTGGTAGTACTTTCCGCAGTTTTCTGCTGTGTTCTGTGGGGAAGTGCTTCACCGGCTATTAAGATTGCATATGAGCTTTTTAAGATTGAGGCCTCAGACACAGCATCCAGACTCATGCTATCGGGAGCAAGATTTGTGATCGCCGGTATCATGGTCGTGATCTTCGGATCGCTCCTTGGCAGAAAGACGCTGATCCCGAAGAGATCATCCTGGAAGTATATCGTTATCCTTTCACTGTTCCAGACCATAGGTCAGTACTACTTTTTCTTTATGTCACTGGCCAATACATCGGGAGTAAGAGGCTCTATAATCAATGCCTCCGGCAATTTCCTGGCACCACTCATTGCCATGTTCATCCTTAAGCTGGAAGCTCCTGCCATCAAAAAGCTCGTGGGCTGCGGTGTTGGATTTGCAGGGATAATCCTGTTCTTTGGTGGAATATCCTCACTGACCGAAGGCGGAGTAACCTTTGCAGGGGAGGGCGCTATGCTCTGCGCAGCTTTGTTTTATGCGATATCCGGGTGCTGTATCAAGATCTTTTCCAGATATGAAAATCCCGTTATCCTAAGCGGGTACCAGTTCTTTATAGGCGGCCTTGTGCTTTTTATCGTGGGATTTTTCATGGGTGGAAGCCTTGTGTTCTACAGCACGGGATGTTATCTTAATCTAATATACATGGGATTTATATCAGCCGGTGCTTATACTCTTTGGGGAATCCTTCTTAAGTACAACCCCGTCAGCAGAGTTTCGGTGCTGGGCTTTATCAATCCTATCATGGGAGTGCTTCTGTCAGCTCTTTTCCTGGGTGAGGGAAATGAGGCGTTTTCGGCAGGAAGCATCCTATCTCTTGTACTCGTATCCCTGGGAATTTTCCTGGTAAACTACCAATTCGAGAAGAAAAAATGACATTATTCGAAACCGGAAACAGAGAAGAAGCAATTAAATATAAATTTACATTAAAGGAGTGCTTTTTTGGCGACGCTGCTTTCTACAGAAGAGTAGCAATGGTGGTTGTTCCCATGATCATCCAGAACACCTTAAGTAACATTGTGGGACTTTTGGACAACGTCATGGTTGGTCGCCTTGGACCGCTGCAGATCCCGTCTGTTGCAGTCGTCAATCAGCTTCTGTTTGTATTTTACCTGTGCATCTGGGGGTCTCTTGCCGGCGCAGGTATATTCAGCACGCAGTTTTTTGGCAAAGGAGATATGGACGGTGTGCGCTATGCCATCAGATTCAAGCTCCTTACTGCCATAACCATATTTACCGTTGCCATCGCGATCCTGTACTTTAACGGACCGGCGCTGATCCTTGATTATATTGCAAAAGACACTACGGATGCAGCCAGGGCTGAGACTTTGGGCTATGCTCTTTCGTACCTTCACATAATGCTGATAGGCCTTGTGCCCTTCAGCCTGACGCAGGTTTACGCCAGTGCAATGAGAGAGTCCGGAAAGACAACGCTGCCCATGATCGCCAGCATGATCGCCATGGTGGTGAACTTTATATTCAATGTGCTTTTGATCTTTGGTTATCTGGGATTTCCGAGACTTGAGGTCAGAGGTGCTGCTGTCGCAACTGTTATATCAAGGTTTGTGGAGTTTGCAATAGTTGTTATCGGTGCCCACAGAAGGGGCTCTTCCTATGGATTCTTTAAGGGGCTCTACAGGGGCTTTAAGATCCCGGTAAGTCTTATCTGGCCTATTCTTTCCAGAACACTGCCGCTTTTCCTTAATGAGTTTTTGTGGTCCTTTGCACAGGCAAGGCTCCTACAGGCTTACTCGGTACGAGGACTTGAGGTGGTTTCTGCCATGACCATAAGCAGTACTATCTCTCAGATTTTCAACGAGGTCTTTTTATCAATTGGAAATTCATCGGGAATTATTGTGGGACAGGAGCTTGGTGCTGACAGACTTGTTTCAGCAAGAAGAAGCGCCTGGAGAATGGCAGCTCTCAGTTTTATGAGTACTATTGTTATGGGATCGCTCTTGGCACTCGCTGCGCCGCTTATTCCGCAGGTGTATAACACGACGCCGGAGACCAAGGCACTGGCCACAAGGTTTATCCTGGTCCTTGCCTGCTGTATGCCTATCCACTCTTATGCGAACGTGTCTTACTTCACACTGCGTTCCGGCGGTAAGACGCTTATTACCTTTGTGTTTGACAGCTGTTTTGCATGGATCGTTTCCGTGCCTGCATCCTTTATACTGAGCAGATACACGACGCTTCCGGCTCTCAGCATATTTATCATAGTAAACAGCCTTGAGCTTATCAAGTGCATCATAGGTTTCAGCCTGGTAAAGAGCGGTATATGGGTAAGAAATATTGTTAAGACGGATTAAGGTGTCACATATTTTGACATGATGTCTTTGAGCTCTTCAAGTTCTTCTTCAGAGAGGTTCTCCTCTGCGTAATCCATGAGCCCGGAGGCATCTCCGCTGTTTACATAGGACTGGACTTCGGATACCGAGTCAAGGGAAACGTTGTTTGCGATGATCTCTGTAACTGTATCCTTGTCCTCCTCTGACATTGACTCATAGATTTCTTTTGTCTTGCCTGTGGATTGCTCGGCGTAGGAGTCAATTGCCTCGCTTACGATTGCCTTTGTTATCGGATTGGCGGACTTTTTCTCGCTATCTGACTGCGTCTGTTCCTGGGTGGCCTTCACATCCTTCATGATGGAATCCTTCCCTATAAGAAAAATTGCTCCGATCAGTAAAACTACAACAAGTGTTATAAAAAAAGCTTTTGCTGCCTTCATTTTAGTGTCCTTTCATAAATGCTTAATGTTCGTTTTAGGTATTGCCTATACAATGATAAGACGTATAAAAGACTATGTCAAAGGAGGTTTAATATGCGGATCAGAAAGATCATAGGGATCATAACAGCTCTTTTGCTGCTGACAGGATGTGGCAGAAATGCCGAAAATACAAATACAGCACAGGTGACAGATGTCGCAACTACGCCTTCGCTGACTATAACTGCCATCTCCGGCGACGCTGCCGATGCCTTTGTGCTCATCGGAGAAAACCACGTGACAGTTATAGATACGGGGCTTGATGAGTATGGGCAGGAACTGGTGGATTTTCTGAAGGAGCAGGGTGTCAGCAGGATCGACAACCTCATTATCACCCATTTTGACAAGGATCATGTGGGCGGAGCGGACTATGTCGTGAACAATTTCGATATTGGCACAGTTTACACCACTTATAAGTCAAAAGACTCAGATGACATCGACAGTTACCTGACCGCACTGAGCGCCAAAGGACTCGCCGAGACGGTGGTTACTGAAGAAGTCTCTTTTGAAGCGGACGGAGTAAGCTACGATATTTACCCGCCGCAGAGCACAGCTTATGAAAAGAGTCAGAGCAACAATTCTTCGCTGGTGATAATGGTAAGTGTCGGCGACAACAACATGCTCTTTGCGGGAGATGCGGAAAAAGAACGCATCGAAGAGCTTCTTGCCATGGATGATATTCAGGCTGAGATCCTTAAAGTGCCCCATCATGGCCGCTATGAGAAAAACACAGAGGCCTTCATCGAGAAGGTTTCCCCTCAGTATGCCATCATCACTTCAAGCCTTGAGGAACCTGAGGATCCGGAAGTTGTTCAGCTCCTTGAAAACGCAGGTGTAACAACATATTTAAACCGCGTCGGAAATATCACCATCACCATGTCAGCTGACGGAATCTCCATAACGCAGTAGTCACATAATAGGTATGGCAATTCTTGAGCAAAAATAGTAGAATTGTAGTGTTATGGACTTATTTCAATATATGCGCGAAAACAATATGGAAAAAGAATCTCCGCTTGCCGCAAGGATGCGCCCAAGGACTCTTGATGAGGTGGTAGGGCAGCAGCATATCATTGCAAAAGACAAGCTTCTTTATCGTGCAATTTCCGCAGATAAGATCAGTTCAATAATATTCTATGGACCTCCGGGAACAGGTAAGACTACTCTTGCCAAGGTCATCGCAAACTCCACCAAGGCGGAGTTTACCCAGATAAATGCCACGGTTGCCGGCAAGAAGGACATGGAAGATGTCATTAACAAAGCCAAGGATAATCAGGGAATGTATGGGAAGAAGACCATTCTTTTCATAGACGAGATCCACAGGTTTAATAAGTCTCAGCAGGATTATCTTCTTCCTTTTGTTGAGGACGGAACCGTTGTGCTTATCGGCGCAACTACTGAGAATCCTTATTTTGAAGTTAACGGGGCTCTTATTTCAAGATCCATCATCTTTGAGCTGAGGCCTCTTACAAGTGACGATATAAAGGTTCTGCTGAACAGGGCAGTTACTGATACAGAGCGGGGCATGGGCTCCTATAAGGCAGTTCTTGAGCCTGATGCGGCAGATTTCCTTGCGGATATCGCAGACGGCGATGCCAGACATGCCTTAAATGCTATAGAACTTGGTATTCTTACTACTCAGAGAAGTGAAGACGGCCTGATACATATCACCATGGACGTTGCCAGGGAGTGCATCCAGAAAAAGGTTGCCAGATATGACAAGGACGGAGATAACCACTACGACACCATCTCAGCATTTATAAAGAGCATGAGAGGATCGGATCCGGATGCGGCGGTTTATTATCTTGCAAGAATGCTGAATGCCGGAGAGGATCCCAAGTTTATTGCAAGGCGTATCATGATCTGTGCTTCAGAGGATGTTGGAAATGCTGATCCTATGGCGCTTCAGGTGGCTGTGGCTGCGTCTCTTGCAGTTGAGAGAGTCGGTATGCCCGAGGGACGTATCCCGCTTGCACAGGCAGTCACATATGTCGCAACAGCTCCCAAGAGTAATGCGGCTTACCTTTCAATCGATGAAGCTATGCAGACCGTCAGAGAAACGGGTAATCTTCCGATCCCTCCGCATCTTCAGGATGCCCACTATAAGTCGGCAGCTAAGCTTGGACACGGCATCGGCTATAAGTATGCACACGATTATCCCGATCACTACGTGGAGCAGCAGTACAAGCCCTACGAATTAAACGGCAAAGAGTTCTACAATCCCACCGGAAACGGTTATGAGCAGAAGATAAGGGACCACATGAAAAAGCTCAAGAGCAGGGACAACAATAAGTAACGCAAAATCTTAAGGAATCAGTGACTTTTGATGGAGAATAAAAAGAGAAGACGCAGAACGGGCAAAAAGGCCCGCAGAAACAGAATTATTGTTATCCTCTCAGGTGTGCTTGCAGCTTTTGCCATTGTGCTTGTCGGAGCAAT
>JAFSTR010000049.1 GCA_017445665.1 Butyrivibrio sp.
CTTCTCCATTATCCAAAGTAACTGTAACAAGGCACCCCATAGGACATCCGATACATGTTAATTCTCTGGTTTCCATAAGCCTTACTCCTTTTCTATCTTTACAGTTATCTTCTTAAGATTTGGATACTCATCGAGTTTCTTTTTCTGAAGAATGATCTGTTCCATCTCACCGGGTGCAAGGATTCTCTTCTCGTTGTGCATAACTCTCTCATCATCAAAGTATACACTTACGAAGGAATTCTTATATACATCACCTACTCTGAATCTTACAGTGAGGAGGTCATCCATTCTGTCTTTATTGATGGTGCTTGGTACTGTGTACCTTGCGCCTTCCGTAGCACAAAGCTCGATAACATTGTCGCCTGCAACTTCCTTACATCCGTCTGCGATATACTTAACTGCATTCTGTCCCGCTCTCTTAGCCTCCTCAGATACATAGTCAACAAGGTCATGTACATGAAGAACATTGCCACAGGCAAACACACCGGGGATGTTGGTCTCAAGAGACTCATTTACAACAGGTCCCGATGTAACAGGGTTCATTGTAACACCGGCTGATCTTGAAAGCTCATTCTCAGGAATAAGTCCGCAGGAAAGAAGAAGTGTATCACAAGTGTATCTCTCTTCTGTTCCGGGGATAGGCTTTCTGTCAGGTCCGACCTCTGCAATAGTAACGGCTGTCACATGGTCTTTTCCCTCAATATCAACAACGGTATGTGAAAGCTTAAGAGGAATTCCGTAGTCATCAAGACACTGAACAATATTTCTCTTCAGTCCGCCTGAGTAAGGCAGAAGCTCTGCTACAACCTTAACCTTGGCACCTTCAAGGGTCATTCTGCGGGCCATGATAAGTCCGATGTCACCGGATCCGAGGATCACAACCTCACGTCCGGGCATGTAGCCTTCGATATTAACAAGTCTCTGTGCAGTACCTGCTGAGAAAATACCTGCAGGACGATATCCCGGAATGTTCAGGGCTCCTCTGGGTCTTTCTCTGCAGCCCATAGCAAGAATAACTGCCTTGGCAGGGATCTGGAACATTCCGTCTTCTCTGTTCATTGCTGTTACTGTCTTGTCTGCTGCGATATCCATAACCATTGTATTGAGCTTGTACTCAATTCCAAGGTCCAGAACCTGTTTGATAAAACGATACGCATACTCAGGACCTGTGAGCTCTTCCTTAAAAGTATGAAGTCCGAATCCGTTGTGGATACACTGATTCAGGATTCCGCCAAGCTCATGGTCTCTCTCAAGAATAAGGATGCTGTCATTGCCGGCTTCTTTGGCTGCTACAGCTGCTGCGAGGCCAGCAGGGCCGCCGCCTACTATTACGATATCATATGTCTTCATGACCCGCTTACCTCCCCTTTTGTTCTCTCAAGAACAATGTTTGATCTTCCGCCGCTCTTTGTGATCTTCTCGTATGGAATTCCAAGCTCGCGGTGAAGAATTTCCATGGTTCTCGGTGAGCAGAATCCTGCCTGACATCTTCCCATGCCGGCTCTTGTTCTGCGCTTTACGCCATCAAGGCTTCTTGCGCCAAGTGGTCTGTGGATTGCATCAAGGATCTCACCCTCTGTGATGGACTCACATCTGCAGATGATCGTTCCGTATGCAGGATTCTCCTTGATGAGAGCATTTCTCTCTTCAACTGAAAGTCCCTCAGTCTTCTTAACACCCTTGCGAGTGCTGATCCAGTTAGCCTTCTCCTTAAGTCCCATCATTTCCTTCATCATGTTTCCGACCATCTCTCCGATAGCAGGACTTGATGTAAGACCCGGGGACTCTATTCCTGCGCAGTCGATAAAGTGCGGTGCATCATCAACTTCCTTGATGATGAACTCGTGATGCGATTCATGAGCACGCAGTCCTGCAAAGGATGTGATGACATTCCTGATAGGAAGATTTCTTACATGGTCGCCTGCCTTAGCGATCAGGTCATCGATTCCTGCTGCAGTTGTGTTATTGCCCTCTTTATTCTCAATATCCACAGCTGTAGGTCCCACAATAAGGTTACCGTGGATCGTAGGTGATACAAGAACACCCTTACCAAGGTTAGTGGGCTGCGGGAATATTGTGTGCTTAACATGTCCGCCTACAGTCTTATCAAGGAGGCAGTAATCTCCACGACGAGGTGTAATATGGATCTTTTCAGCACTTACCATATTATGTATTGTATCAGCATATACACCTGCAGCATTTACAACGTATCTTGCTACATACTCACCGTTGTTTGTTCTCAGGTGCCAGTTGCCGTCTTCGCCTTTTTTAATATCTTCAACTTCTGTGTTAAAGCGGAAATCAACACCGTTCATATTAGCGTTCTCTGCCATAGCAATATTAAGCTCGAAAGGACAGATGATTCCGCTTGTAGGAGCCCAGAGTGCTCCCTCAACGTTTTCAGACAGGTTTGGCTCCATTTCAAGAGCTTCCTCTCTGCTTAAGATCTTAAGTTCCTTAACTCCGTTGGCAATACCTCTGTTATAGAGGTCTTTAAGTCCATCAAGGGCTTCCTTGTGGATACAAACAACCATTGCTCCGTTTCTCTTAAACGGAATATCCAGGTCTTTGGCAAGATCGCCCATCATCTCATTGCCTCTGACGTTGAGCTTAGCCATAAGTGAGCCTTCAGCTGCATCAAATCCGGCATGAACGATGGCCGAATTGGCTTTCGATGTTCCCTCACAAACATCTTCACATTTCTCCAGTACGCAAACATTTGTCTCATATCGGGACAGTTCCCTTGCGACTGCAGATCCGGTTACACCGGCTCCGATTACGATCACATCGTATAACATAATAATCTCCTTCTTAAATAAATTGTTCAGCTTCAAAAAAAGGCGAGAGAAAGCAACCTGCGTTCTCCGCAGTTTATCCCCCTCTCGCCTCCATTCACTATTTAGTTAGCACTTACTTCACGTTAATTAAAAGATTGCCATGTGAAGAAGAGAAGCTACAATACCACCGCAGATAGGAGCTACAAGCGGGATCCAACCATAAGCCCAGTTTGCGTTCTTCTTGCCGAAGTTAGGAGCAAGGAGCTGATAAGCAAAACGAGGAGCTGAATCTCTTGCTGCGTTCATAGCGTATCCTGTAAGTCCA
Source organism: Butyrivibrio sp. (assembly GCA_017445665.1). Lineage (GTDB taxonomy): Bacteria > Bacillota > Clostridia > Lachnospirales > Lachnospiraceae > Butyrivibrio. The sequence continues at coordinate 3,103 of JAFSTR010000049.1, forward strand.
CCGAATGATGCACCACAAGCAACGATTACGCCGTAAACGAGAGGCCATGTAACAGCACCGGCATCAGCAGGAATAGATGCAAGTGTGAATACAAGTACGAATGTAGCTACAAACTCTGAAAGGAAGTTCAAAAATGCATTAGGAATTGAAGGAGCTGTGCAGAAGCATCCACGAACAACGTCATCATTTGCAGTAGCCTTAATGTGATCCTTGAAGAGGAGCATAAGGATAGCTGCGCCACAGAAACCACCAAGCATCTGAGCGATGATGTATCCCGGAACAAGAGCCCAATCCATTCCGCCTCTGATTGCTGCGCCAATAGTTACTGCAGGATTGAAGTGTGATCCTGATAATGAGCCGAATGTGAAAGCAGGTACCATAACTGCCATACCCCATCCAATAAGGATGTAAACAGCTCCGCCGCCCTTAAATCCGGACTTCTCTAAGTTAACGTTACAGCAAACGCCGTCACCAAGAAGTACAAGGATCAATGTTCCAACAAATTCTGCAATATAAGCACTCATAATATTACCCCCTTTTTTTGTATGTGAATTTTTTCCTCACCTAAATTAGTATCAGCCCTTAGCCCATCCAAGAGTTGCCTTAACAGCCTGTTTCCAGCCTTTAAGCTTCTCAGCACGAGCCTCTTCTGTCATGTTAGGCTCAAACTCTCTGTCGATAGCCCAGTTCTTGATAACATCTTCTTTGCTCTTCCAGAAGCCAACTGCAAGACCTGCCAGGTAAGAAGCACCCATAGCTGTTGTCTCAACACATACAGGACGATGTACGGGAGCATTGATGATATCTGACTGGAACTGC
>JAFSTR010000050.1 GCA_017445665.1 Butyrivibrio sp.
GCTTTCTATATTCTCTTTTGCTATACCATACATCAGACTGTAGGGCTCGGTAGCCGGTCCGAAGGAGGGCGCTGTAACACCAATGGTATCTCCTGACTTTATGTACTCAGGTCTTTTGATCATACATGATCCTCCTTATTTCTTAAGATCAGCAAGCTTTGAATAGGACTTGCGATAATGTCTGTTCATCTTAATGCACTCAAGGAGAGATAAATAGTGTCCTTCACCGTTTCTCATCACGGCAATATAGGCTATGCAGCCCTTATCGAGGACCATGGCAACAGCCGTGGCATCATCTTCCGTAGCTCCAACACAGTATGCACCGTCATTGTGGGCAAATACCACGTTGACATTCTTTTTGATGTTTTGGTAGATCTCATCTTCATTGCTGGGGATCTTGACTCCGACTCCGATGAGCTGTGCAAAGTCATCAAGAAGCGGCTTCATGTGGTTGGCACGTCTTGAAACCACTAGAGCAGCTTCGGACTTATTGTGCATTATGAAATTCACATCACTTCTCTTAGCGTAGATCTGCTCATGAATACGCTTTACTCTCTCCGGTGTATCGCTGTTCTCGTATACTATCGAATCCCCTTCTCTGTGAGAGTTGTAGCCGTACTCAACACCGTGAGTCATGTCCATCTTGCATACATCTATAAGGAAATCATTGCAGGCAGACTCCATCATCTCTGCCTGATACACTGCTTCATTGGAGTTGCTTCCAAGACAGAGTGTTCCGTGATTGGCCATGATTATCCCATTAGATCCTGAGTATTTCTTAAGTGTCCTGCCGACATTCTCCGCAAGCTTATCAGTTCCCGGCATAGCGTAAGGAGCGACGGGAATGGTCACATCTTCATCGTTGTAATATGAGAATATCTTCTTTAGGCCAAGTGTACCGGCACAGGTAGCAAATACCTGATGTGTGTGTACGATAAAACCGCAGTCCCTGCGGATCCTGTAGGCCATTGCATGGACCTTCATTTCGCTGGAGGGCTTGTACTCGCCTTCATAAGAAAGATCATTGATGTTGACCTGTACGATCATCTCCGGAGTAAGATCCTCATACCTGATCCCGCTGGGGGTTATGAGCATATGGTCATCATCAACTCTGCTGCTGATATTGCCCCAGGTCCTTACAAGGAGTCCTATTTCATGGAGATCTCTGGATATTCTTATAATATGCTTTTTAGCATCCAAAAGTTCATTCTGATTCATGGTTATCCTCTGATCTGCCCCTCTCCGGTTATCTCATATTTGTAGGAAGTGAGTTCCTTAAGTCCCATTGGGCCTCTGGCGTGGAGCTTCTGAGTACTTATTCCAATCTCTGCTCCGAGTCCGAACTCAAATCCGTCTGTAAATCTTGTTGAAACATTGACATATACACAGGCTGCATCGACTCTGTCAAGAAATCTCTGCGCAGTCTCTTTGTTCTCTGTTACGATACACTCAGAGTGGCCTGTGTTGTATTTGTTGATATGAGCGATTGCTTCGTCAACATTCTTAACTGTCTTAACAGAAATGATATAGTCAAGATACTCTTTTCCGAAGTCCTCTTCCGTAGCTTCAAGAGCGTTCTCGATAAGAGGCCTTGACTCTTTATCAGCGCGCACTTCCACGCTGTGCTCCTTCATCGCCTTTCCGAAAAGTGGAAGGAACTTATCCTTAATATCCTCATGGACAACAAGGGATTCTGCAGCATTGCAGACACCGATCCTCTGGGTCTTGGCATTTATGATAATGGGTATTGCCTTCTCAAGGTCAGCATCCTTATCCACATAGATGTGGCAGTTTCCTGTTCCTGTCTCAATAACGGGAATGTTGGAATTCTCCGTGACAGCTCTGATAAGACCTGCGCTTCCTCTTGGGATCAGGACATCCACATACTGCTTCATGGTCATGAACTGCTTTGTGACTTCCCTGTCTGTATCCTCAATAAGCTGTATAGCTTCAGGTGTTACGCCGCTTGCCTCCAGTGCCTTCTTAATAGCCTTGGTGATGGCAATATTACTGTGGATGCAGTCGCTTCCGCCCTTAAGGATCACAGCATTGCCTGACTTAAAGGTAAGTGCAAAGGCATCAGGAGTAACGTTTGGTCTTGACTCATAGATGATCCCCACTACGCCCATGGGAACTCTTACCTTCTTGATCCTCATGCCGTTAGGACGTGTAAACTCATCCATAACTTCTCCGATAGGATCCGGAAGAGCCGCAACCTGTCTAAGTCCCTCTGCGATAGCTTCGATTCTCTTATCATCTAGAGTAAGTCTGTCTATCATTCCCGGATGCATACCGTTCTTTTTGGCATTATCAAGGTCTATTCCGTTAGCCGCAATAATGTCTGCTGAACCATTAGTTATCTCATCGGCAACCGCCAAAAGCGCTTTATTCTTAATTTCAGTGGAAAGATTCTGGACTTCATACTTGGCATTGAAAGCCTTCTGACAAATCTCTGTAAGTGTCATACATTCCCCTCCCCGATACTTCAATTTTCTGAAAAAATACCACTAAATTATCCCATAATCCCACAGAAAAGTCTATGAAAAAATGGTCCCCGGGGACGGAGTCAGGGGACCATTTTCAGAATATTCTTATTTTTTTCTTCTGTTTTTGAACAATAGCGCTCCTGCAATGGCTAACACACCTGCAATACCTGCAATGATCGGCACAAGAGCCTTGTTCTTAGTGCTGCTCTTACCTGCATTTCCCTTAACAAGAACAACAGAAGATATTGGTTCTACGGTAACAGTACCTGAAACCGCCTCTATCACCTCTGTTCCGGCCTTATCTCCCTTGACACAGACATTCCAGTTTCCGTCAGGAAGTGATATGGCAGTCTCTGTCTCATTTGGGTTAAACGCCAGGAAAATCTGCTCTGCGCTCTCGCCGGAAATCGCCTTATCGGAGTTGTCCATCACAAACGCAAGCACATTCTTGTCAAGCCCTTCGACAGCCTTAACCCTTGCAGAAACCTCCTCTGCCGATGAAAGCCTGAGAAGTGAATGCTCTTTCCTGAATGCGATCAGTCCCTTGTAATAATCAAGGTTCTTCTGATACTTCTCATCATCAAGGTTTTCCCACTTAATGCAGTTTACTTCATCGCCAGAGCTGTAGCTGTTTGAGTCAAAAGAGCCGTCCTCTTTAACCTTGGTTCTGAGGATCTCTTCACCTGCCTGCATGAAAGGTACACCCTCAGCAGTCATATAAAAGGCTGCTGCAAGATTGCTCATCTTTATCCAGGACTCTTCATCCAGATCTGTCCTTGAGCCTGCAATCCTGTCGTAAAGAGTATTGTTATCATGACATGACGCATACTGTATTATCTGAGAAGGATTCTTTGACCAGGTCTCGCTTGCGAGATATGAATTGATCATTGCTCTCTCTGCGTTTCTTGCGCCTGAAGCCCAGCCTACCTCAGAAGTACTGAACACGCTGCCCTTAAGGCCGTCACGAATATTATCGTTAAAGTATGCAAAGTCCGGTGTCTTCTCCGAGGACTGCTGAGTTGCCATCACGACATTTTCCTTGGTGACATCCGTGCTCATACTCCAGCCTTCTCCATAGAAGATCACATCAGGATGAGTCTCATGGACCCTGGTAACGATCTCGTTAACTGTATCCACATCGAGAAGTCCCACAAGGTCAAATCTGAAGCCGTCGATATGGTACTCGTCAGCCCAGTAGCACACGGAATCAACGATGTATTTTTTAACCATGCTTCTCTCTGAAGCAGTGTCGTTACCACAGCCTGATCCGTTCGAATAAGTTCCGTCTGCGTTGATCCTTGAAAAATATCCCGGCACAAGGCGATTGATGCAGAAGTCTTTTCCGCTGTACACATGGTTATATACAACGTCCATAACAACTGAAAGCCCGTTGTCATGAAGTGCCTTCACCATTTCCTTAGCCTCTTTCACCCTTACGTTTCCATCATGAGCATCTGTAGAATATGAACCTTCCGGAACGTTATAGTTGACCGGATCATATCCCCAGTTAAAGCGCTCTGAGGTTTCATCATTTTCATCAACTGACCCAAAATCATAGAAAGGAAGCAGGTGAATATGAGTTACTCCAAGGCTCTTCAGGTAAGAGATTCCCGTAGGATTTCCTCCTGCAGTCTTTGTGCCTTCCTCAGTAAAAGCTGTGTATTTGCCTTTATTTGCCATGTTTCCGTTCTCGTCTGCGGAAAAATCACGAATATGAAGCTCATAGATAACTGCATCGTTTATGCTCTCTGATGCATGGGGATTTTTGTCGTTATCCCATCCATCGGGATCTGTAGAGTCAAGATCAATGACCATAGCTCTTTTTCCGTTTACACCGGTTGTCCTTGCATAGGGATCACAGGCCTCAACATTGAGACCATCCAAAACTGCAGTATATGTATAGTATGTTCCGGAAAGATCCTTAGAAGCTTCATAAACCCAGGTACCCTTCTCATCAGCAGTCATCTGTGCCGTTTCCACAAGGTCTTTTTTCCAGGGATCCCCGGACTCGTAAAGATTTACGGATACACTCTCAGCTGTAGGTGCCCAAACGCGGAAAACTGTCTTATCTGCTGACACTGTTGCCCCAAGGTCATCTCCCTCGTAGGTGTACTTATCTTCAAATTCTTTTGTTGAATAAACGATGGGCATATTAACAGGAAACTCCTGGCCGTCAAAGCCGAGTCGATAGTTTCTGTTTGCCTCCAGGACCTCACCGATCGACAGATCATAGAAATATTGTGTATCAGAAGCCTTCTCTTTAAGTTCAGCCCCTGTCACCTCAATATCTCCAAGTCGTCCGCTGACATAGAATGTATCGATCTGCGAATCATCGATCTCGCCGGTAAGTTCGATAGTTATTGTCTTATCACCGTCATAAACGGCGCTTTTAAGCTTAGTTCCTGTCATTACATCCTCCCCGTATTCCTTGACAGCTCCTTCTACACCGGATTCCACATAGGCGTGAACCGTTCCAGAAACCACTTCGGACAGATCAATGAACTGATCCATATCAACATCTTTGTCCCAGTCCTGGGTTCTGACGATAAATCCCACCTTAGTCTTTCCTGCGGGAACATTAAATGTCGCCACCATCTCTCCGTCCTCATCCTCAAACGGAATCCCGGCGCCTTCTCCGCCATCCGGCCACATCCAGACATCCCAGCCATCATAATCACCATCATCCCTGTGATAGTGAAGTTTAAGTATAACTCCCTCATCCGCTCTTACTGTCAGTGACAACCCCGGCTCTGACAGAATGGTCAAAGACATGAGTACTGCCGTCAAAAGAGCCATCACCCGCCTAAAAACTACTTTTTTCAATTTAAATTCCTCCCCGATAGTTTATGGAAAACGTTTTCCTATGTATTTTACTCCCTGGGGCTATAAAGAGTCAACGAAAAAAACACCCCCAACTACATCTTGTAGTTGAGGGCGTCTCTTAAATTCCCTTAAAGAAGAACTCAAACTGATATTTTCCTTTCTTAGGAAGAAGGAATTCAGGATGTGGCCTTGATCCCCAGCTGTCATCGCCGGCGATTCCCATCTGTCCCATTGCTGCTCTTACGTAGGTGTAGTGAACCTGCGGAAGCTCAAACGGATGAGATGCATTCTCCATCTCATGAGGAGAATATGGCAGTGCGCTGAAGTAGAATGGCTTTCCGAAGAACATCATTCCTCTGCCTCTCTTATCGGTTACCTTTGCGTATCTTACATCGCACTTGTTGCCGCACTCCTGAGGGACAAGATATCTGGCTACGTTGTCTTTAACTTCGTTCCTGTATATGCCAAGCTTTCCTCCACGCTTTCTGTCGGCATAAGTTTCATCAGGCCCAAGGCCGTACCATGTCAACTGGTCATAATCGGCGCTTAACTTGAACATCATGCCAAACTCAGGAGCATCCCCAAGCTCTTTGACAAGATCCATGTCCATCGCACATCTGATGGTTCCATCACCGAATACTTCGTAGGTTACAAAGCACTCTGACCTTGGTGTTGTCGGCAGGAAGTACTTGTACCTTATGCTGATGGAATTCGGTCCCGGAACAACATCCGGCATCTTCATATCTGCCATAGAGTAGCCCTTAAGTGTGGAGTACATACTTGCAATCTTCCACTGAGCGTAGTCATTGGTCATTGTGTAGCCGTTATCATTGTCAACCGGTGCTCTCCAGAAGTTCGGAGCCGGGCTCTTCTCTATCATCTCTTTGCCACAGTACACATAGGAAACCAGTGCAGCTGCAGGGTATGTGAAAAGAGCTGAGAAGTCATCACCATATATTCCAAGATTATTATTACCAAGAACAACCTTAAGCGGCTGTAAGCGCTTATACTCACTAAAGAACTGTCCGACAGTAGTCTGTCCGAAGGCAACCTCGTGTCCCTTCCAGGCCCAGAGTGTATCTTCCTTAAGGCCAAATGAAACTGTCAGAGTAAACTCAACGTCTTTTCCTGCCATGGATTCAGCCTTCTCATAATCTGAGATCAGATCAAGGATTTCTCCCGGCACATTAAAGCTTTTTGAAGAAAGAGGCTTAACGCTTATATCCACAGGCTGCTGCGAGATCTCTTTTCCATTTGCATTCAGTATGATCCGGGCATCAAATGTATCTGTATTGACGAAGAGATTCTTATTTATTACCTTGAACTTCTTGCCGCTCTTATCAAACTCCACAGTGATGTTCTGGTAATTGAACTTAACCTCCTGCATCTTGGGCGAAGGAGTTCTGTCACCGTAAGCAATACCGTTTCCGGAGAAGTTACCGTCGTTTGGTCTCTCACCGAAGTCTCCGCCGTAGGCTTCAAACTCTTTTCCGTATCTGTCCTTCTTTGTAATTGACTGGTCAATATAATCCCAGATAAAACCGCCCTGATATCTTGGCTCGGTATCTGTCAGATCAGTGTAATAGTGCATTCCTCCGCAGGAATTACCCATAGCATGTGTATACTCACAGCAGATGAATGGTTTGTCCTTATTCTTATCAAGGAATGCCTTTATATCCGCAGCATGAGGATACATCTGGCTCTCCATGTCTGAAGTCTCGTTGTAGGTTCTGTCATGGAATATGCCTTCATAGTGTACAAGCCTTGAGTCATCGAGCTTTTTGAAAAGAGCTGACATCTTGCTTATCACTTTTCCGCCGTGAGCTTCATTTCCGCATGACCAGATAAGTATTGAAGGATGGTTTTTATCCCTCTGATAGCAGGAATTAACTCTGTCCAGAAGAAGCCCTTCCCAAATCTCATTGTCACCCGGAACCACATACTCTTTTGGCTGAGCTCCTCTCTCGAAAGGCTCCCAGGTACCATGGGTTTCAAGGTTATTCTCTGCTATCAGGTACAGTCCGTACTTATCGCATAACTCGTACAGTGCCGAGTCATCCGGATAATGACTGGTCCTTATAGCATTGATATTGTTTCTCTTCATGGTCGTGATGTCTGTGATAAGCTCATCCCTGCTCGGAACACGGCCGTTTTTATTGCTGAACTCATGTCTGTTGACGCCCTTAAAGACAATGCGCTTGCCGTTAAGCATCATCAGACCATCCTTCATCTCGAAGCGCCTGAAGCCCACGTACTGTCTGATAACCTCGGATACCTTACCCTTAGCATCTTTAACGGTAATGAGAAGCTCATAGAGATTGGGCTCTTCCGCACTCCAAAGAGCCGGTTTATCAACACGGACTTTTCCTGTGCTCTCACCCGAATCAGAAAGAGGTACTGTTCCCTCAATTACTTTCTCACCATTTCCGGTAAGAAGAAGCTCCATAGTACCTGTGCCCTGAGTAAGCGCCTTAAACTCGAGATCTGCGCTCTTAAGATCAGATGCAACATCAGTCTTAACAGAGATATCAAGAACATGGGTCTTAGGTACGCTGTAAAGATATACAGATCTGAAAATTCCGGAGAACCTGAAGAAGTCCTGGTCCTCACACCAGCTTCCGGCTGTCCACTTAAACACCCTAACGCAGAGCCTGTTCATGCCTTCTGTGAGAAGATCGGTCAGGTCAAACTCCGCCGGATCAAAAGTATTCTCGGAATATCCAACAAACCTGCCATTAAGCCAGAGAGCAAATCCACTCTCAACGCCCTGGAAGGAAATACATACTTTGTCCTGCTTAAATCCATCAGGCAGGGAAAAGAACTTAACATAGTCCGCAACCGGATTGAACTCCTGTGGAATCTCCGGAGGAGTCAGTCTTTCTCTTCCATCCCAGGGATACTGGACATTTACGTACTGAGGTTTATCATAGCCTTCCATCTGGATGTGGGCAGGAACATGTATCCTGTCCCATCCGCCAAGATCAAAATCCGTTTCCCAGAAACCTTCCGGAGCATCTTTTATGTTTTTGGCATAATGGAATTGCCACACACCATCAAGGCTTATCCTGAAGCTGCTAACGCCTGTCCGAAGTTCCTCAAAAGATTTATACGCAACGTGGTCTGAGTGAGCCGGTAGTCTGTTTATAGCAAACACCTTAGGATCTTTTACATACTCGTAGTTGAATTCTTTCATAATATTTCTCTCGCTCTCTTATTTTACAGAACCTGTAATACCTTCTGTAAACTGTTTTTGTAGTACAAAGAATACAATCATGGTAGGAAGTGAACAGAACAAAACTCCCATCATCAGCATGCCATAGTCAATGGTATAACCACCAGCCAGATTTGCAATCAGCATCGGCATTGTCTGGGCCCTGTTATCTGTCATTACGACTCTTGGCCACAGATACGCATTCCAGGCATTCATGAAGGTGATAACCGCAGCAGCTGCATAGGTTGACTTCATGACCGGCATATACATACGGAAGAATATTGCGAACTCGGAAAGTCCGTCTATTCTCGCAGCCTCCATGATGTCCGGCGGAAAGTTTCTTGAGTTCTGTCTGAACATCATGATCATAAACGGTGTTGAAATAGCAGGAAGTGCAAAGCCCCAAACAGTATTGAGGAGCTTAAACTTACTCATCATGGTGAACAGAGGAATCATTGTTGCGACTCCCGGTATCATCATGGCCATAAGCAGAATACCAAAGAGAATGTCTTTTGCCTTGTCATGATAAAGCTCAAAGCCATAGCCGGCAAGGGAGCAGACGAAAATACACAATATAGTCTGTACAGTTGCATAGAGTACTGAGTTTCCAAAGGACTTCCAGAGGTTTGAACTGTTAACCAGATTTGTAAAGTTCTCTACCATGTAATTGCCAAACCATATCTTCCCCCTTGAAACGTCAACGGTCTGGTTTGTGGCAGCTGTGATCATCCAGTAAAGCGGAAACACAGAGATGATCGAAACAATTATCAGAAATATATATGTAGGTATGAGTCTTTTTTGAATGGCACTTTTATTTTTCATCTCAGTCACGTGTATCACCTACTTTCAGATTGATAGCTGCAAGGATTGCCACAAGTATAAGTACAAAGAATGACATTGCAGATGCGTAGCCAAAGTTGGCAACGCCCTGACCAAAGGAATTATTGTAAATGTAATGAGACATTGTAATTGTCGTATTGGCCGGTCCGCCGTTTGTAAGGTTTACTGACTCATCAAAGAGCTGCAGTGTACCGTTGATTGACATGATAAAGGTCATGATGATGACCGGCTTAAGAAGCGGAACAGTCATATACCAGAAAGTCTTCCAGGCATTTGCCCCGTCGATCTTGGCTGCCTCATACACTGAATATTCGATGTTTTGAAGTCCGGCAAGATAAAATACCATGTTGTATCCGGTCCAGCGCCAGATCAGCGCTATGATGATAACGAATCTCGCCGTGTTTGTCTGGCCGAGCCAGTTTATGTTTTCGCTGATAATATGCATCTTGGTAAGGATCATATTAACCAGTCCCTGAGTTGCAAATATGGACTTGAAAATAAGTGAATATGAAACCAGGGATACTGCACATGGAAGAAATACACAGGTACGGAAAAGACCTCTGAACTTAAGATCCTTGTTATTAAGGAGCTGTGCAAGAAGTATCGCAAGTATAAGCATTATTGGTACCTGAATGATCAGATACAAAAATGTATTACCCACGGATTTCATAAACATCTTGTCCTGGAACATTCTTATGTAGTTATAATTCCAGGGATCAGCCCATTTAAAGTTCTTGCCTGTACCCGTCTTGAATGAAGTAATAAGAGCCTGTACCATTGGATAAAAGCTCATTACAACGATCATGGCTGTTGCAAGAATAAGGAACATCCAGCCCGCTGCTCTCTGCTTGGCAACAAGGCTCATTTTCTTTTTCTTTTCCATCGCTGTTCTCCTCTAAACAAAAAATACCTTTTCTCCTAAAGATACGGGGAACCGGAACATCCGGTTCCCCGTTGTATAATAATATAGTAGTTCGCACCAGGTTCGATAGAACCTCACCAAGTGCTTACTGTCCCATCTCAAACTTAACCTGATCCTCAGCACCCTGAAGCTCTGTATCAAGGTCAGATCCGTTGATAACATTTGTGATAGCTGCCTGGATGTATGTACGTGCGTTGTAGTGGTAGTCACTCTGCTCAACTACAGGAACGTTAGCACCCATTGCTACGATGTCAGCATAGATTGACTGACCATTAAAGAAATCAACACCTTCCTGATATACATCTGACTTGGAAGCTGAGATGCATGTTCCGATAACACCACCATTACGAAGAGCGTCATCATATGTTGCAATAGCACCTTCTCCGCCGCCGAATGTGTATGCAAGGAATGCCTTTGCAAGCTCAGGCTTTGAGCAGTTAGAAGTTATGTAAAGTGATGAACCACCGTTTGCTGCGTATCCTTCCTTACCGGAAAGTGTAGGGATTGTTGTGATAGCCCACTTACCGCTGTTCTCAGAAACCTGCTCCATTGTAGGAATGATCCAGTTTCCGTTGAATACGCCTGCTACCTGATCGCCGATGATTGATGTGTCTGTGTACTCAGACCAGTCATTGCAGAGGTAGATAACGCCGTCCTTAGCGCCTGTGATGATAACTTCAAGGATCTGCTTAAGTGTATCGTTTCCTACGAAGTAAGGCTGTCCGTCTTTCCACTGTGACTGACCTTCTGCCTGCATCATCATGTAAGGAAGATCATCTCCGTTGTGATCCATTGAAAGAAGATACTTGCCTGTCTTAGCCTTAACGTCACGGCCAATCTCAAGCCATCTCTCCCATGTGATACCTGTTACGTCATCGATTGTGTATCCGCACTCCTCAAGGATATCTGTACGATATGCAAAGATTGCTGTTCCGTTATCAACAGGTGCGCCGTAATGCTTGCCACCGATTGTTGAGTAAGAGATCTTCTCTGCACCGAGATTGCTCCAGTCAATTCCTGCATCCTCAAGATCGATCCATGCATCAGGATAGTTTGTTACATAGTTCTGAATGTAGTGATCCTGGAAAAGAACGATATCAGGAAGCTGGCTGTAATCGCCTGAGTTAGCAGCAAGTGTAACTGCGTTCTCAACATCAGATGAAGCTGACTGCTCGATGATATTGAGCTTGAAATCAGGGTCAACTGTCTGATAAGCCTTCTCAGCTGCCTCAAGAGCAGGAATGTTGAAGTTCTTGTCCCAAGCATAAACTGAAAGCTCGTGCTCGCCTTCAGATGCAACGTCTGCTGTAGGAGCTGCTTCCTCTGCTGCTGCGTCGGCTGCAGGTGCTGCCTCTGTCTCTGTCTGCGCCTGCGCATCATCTGCAGGTGCTGCTGTCTGTTCAGCGGCGCTTCCACAGCCTGCTAAAAGTGAAAGTGACATTGCTGATGCCAGAATGATTGATAATGCTTTTCTCTTCATTTTTTCCCTCCCTAAAATGAAAGTAGTATTTGTATACAATTTGACGAAAAAATCATGTTTTCGTTCAATGTATGTGTACATTATAACAATTAATAAATAAAAAAATGCACATTTAAATGTCTAAAATGTGCATTTTCAATCATATATGTCCAAATTGTGAACGAAAACGTTTAAGGATTTTACGTTTTTGTATATTTGTTTTACCAACCCTTTAAGGCATTTATATTGTAATCCAGAAGCTTGCTTACATAATTCTCCTTATTCTTTTTCCATTGATACGGAGATGTGTTCAGGTACTTCCTGAAATTTCTGTTAAAGGTTGAAAATGTAGTAAATCCGCACTCTGAAGCAACCACCTCCATGGAGTGGTCCGTCTTGTTCATGATCATACAAGCTTTTTGGATCCTTACAAGGTTAAGATACTCCATGGGAGACATTTTGATGGCTTCATCAAAGACTCTTCTGAAATGTGTCTCACTCATATTGCACTTCTTAGCAAGATCGGAGGCTTTTATGCAATCTGCATAATTTCTGTCCACATACTCAAGTGCCGGCCTTATGTTCATAATAACGGCCTTGTCTCCGCCCTCACTAAAGCTTCTGGTATCAGCCTCCATAGTCTTTTGAAACCTTATCAGCATAAGGACAAAGGACTTCAAAAGATGCCTTGTGGTCTCGAGATAATAGGGCTTTTTATCCCTCATCTCCTCCATGATCCTCTTAATGATCTCCGCCATCTCAGGATGCTGATACTCATAAACGATGTCTGCTCTCTTGTTGACTATCTCAGCAGCTTCTCTTTGCTGAGAAGGATTATCCGGGAAAAGCTGCCTGATAATATCCTCCGCATCGAAGAAGATGTACTCCCAGAAATTGGGCTGCGTGCTATAGGTAGAATGAGGGTAATTGGCCGGTATAACAGAGAGCATCTCTGATTCATACTTGCACACCTTCTCATCAAGTATCAGATCTCCGCTGCCGTTTCTGCAATAACCTACTTCAAAAAGGTTATGAAAGTGCAGAAATTTATCATCCTTTCCGTACACCATTATCCATTTATCGCCAAGAAGGGCCAGACAACTCTGGCCCTGCGGAATCTCATAAAACCTGAATTCAATTGTGTCTCTCTTTTTTCTTCCCATATTCGTAAAGTTTTATTTGATCAACTCATCTTCTGTAACAAGCATGCCGGGTTTAACATCATTGACATCTGCCTCTATTACTTCATCTGCAATCTGACATGCAAAGCACAGGGCTACAGTCTTATAAAACGGATACTTCTTTAAGTACCTGTCGTAGAAACCTGCTCCATAACCTATTCTGTTGAGCTGTCTGTCAAAAACAGCCCCGGGCATTATGACCAGTGTATTCTCCGGATCAAGCTCTTTTGCCACATCTGAAGATTCATTCATCTGTGGCTCTCTGATCCCGAAGGCTCCCTCGCTCATCTCCTCCAGGGAATTTATCCTGACAAATTCCATCTGTGACCTCTCTACATCAGTCACCTTTGGGCAAAAGACATTCTTTCCCAGGGAAAGCGCGTCAAGTATTATCTCATCTGTGATGACCTCACCTTTTCTTGACGCGTAGGCCAGGATATTCTCTGCCTTTTGATATTCGGGAAGTTCCACAAGCCTCTCAAGGATCTTTCTGCTCTTCTCCTGTTTTTCCTCGGTTGGAATAGTCTGTCTTTTTGCAATATATTTTGTCCTTAGTTCTCTCTTGTCCATATCGTCCCTATTTTTCACCTAACAGTTTTTTTGCTATCCACTCGGCGCTTCTTATGCCGTCCATTGCTGCTGACATGATACCTCCAGCGTAACCGGCTCCCTCACCGCAGGGGAAAAGCCCTGATATACTTACAGACTCTCCGTTATCCCCTCTGCCTATCCTCACGGGAGAAGACGTCCTGCTCTCAACTCCGAGGACCAGCGCGTGGTTGTCATTGTAGCCCTTTATCATTCTTCCGAAGTTCTCCATTCCTTCCACAAAAGCCTTATTAAGCTCATCGGGAAGTATTGTGTGAACATCGGCAAATTCGTATCCTCCCTTGGTCTGAGGAACAAAATCATCTGCTTTGATGAACTCTTTGCAGGAATCTCCCATCTCAGATCCGCATGCTCTCTTAAAGTCACCGTAGTACTCAGCAGGTATCCTTCCATCAGCGAGCTTATATGCCTTTTCTTCAAGCCCCCTCTGGAATTCTACTCCCGAGAGCACATCATCTCCTCCAAAGTCCTTTGGATCAACGGTTATGATGATCGCGGAATTAGCGTTTTTGCCATCACGTCCGCTGTAACTCATTCCGTTAACCGCAAGTTTTCCCTTCTCTGAAGATGCGTTGACAACATATCCTCCCGGACACATACAGAAGGAATACACGCCTCTGCCGCTTTCGGTCGTCGTGACAAGCTTATAAGGTGCTGCCCCAAGTCCTTTAACATGCTCGGCTCCGTACTGGCTCATATTTATAAGGCTCTGGGGATGCTCAACTCTAAAGCCCACTGCAAAAGGCTTCGGCTGCATATCAACGTCTTTGTCCCTTAGCATGTAGAAGGTATCTCTTGCACTGTGACCTATGGCAAGTACAGCCGCGTCACACTCCATGTGTCTGTCTGCCCCGTCCGGTCCGACAACCTTAATCCCCTTAAGTACTCTGTTATCATCTATTTCAAGCTCTGTCACCTGAGACTCAAAGTAAACTTCTCCGCCTAAGCTCTTAATGTCTTCCCTGATGTTTTTGACAACGCTTTTTAAAATGTCTGTTCCGATATGAGGCTTGGCTTCGTACTTTATCCTCTCAGGTGCTCCGTGACTTACAAAAATATCAAGAGCTTCACTGCCACGACACTCCTTGTCTTTAACCATGGTGTTGAGTTTACCGTCAGAAAAAGTTCCTGCTCCGCCCTCGCCGAACTGAACATTGGTCCTCTCATCCAGCTCTCCGGTAGCCCAGAACTTATCTACTATCTCACTTCTCTTATCAACATCTGCTCCGCGCTCTAAGATCACAGGCTTAAAGCCCTGCTTAGCAAGCTCATATCCACAAAAAAGTCCTGCCGGTCCGCAGCCTATAACAACTATCCGTTTATCCGAGAGCTCTTTTCCCTTAGTATCCGCACCATCCACATGGCTCCAGAAATCGTAGGTCTTCTCAGAAACCACCGAAACATTCTTATCTCTGCAAGCCTTAACTATTTTATCCTCAGGTTTTCCATTCACCTTAAGATCAATGGTATAAATGTGGTATAACTCCGGCTTCTTCCTTGCATCCAGAGAATGCTTTATTATTTGAAACACGGCTACATCTTTTTCTGAAATTCTAAGTATCTTCGAGGCGTTTTTAATAAGCATCCGATCTAAATATTGTTTATCAGTGCTTATCTTCTCATCATGTTTAATTTTAATCTGATTGATTCTTATCATGTATTCGCTTTCTATTATCAATAACCGGGGCAACTGACCGGATTGATCATATTACAATGAAGCAGCACATCCGGCGATGCTTCCGCTTGTCCAGGCGAACTGAAGGTTATATCCGCCGCATCTTCCATCCACGTCGAGAAGTTCCCCAACGCAGTACACTCCTGGAGCGCCTTTGCAGGAGAAATCGCTTCCGATGTCTCCAAGGCTTATGCCCCCTGTTGTTACCTGGGATGCCTGATAGCCATAGCTCGTATCCAGCGCGATCTTCACGTTTCTGTAGCTGTCCAATATACACTCCGCCATGCTGATGGAAATATTTTTCATCTTCATCTTTCTGCCAAGCTTCATCCTGCCCAGCACCATGTCAGTGATCCCGCTGTTGGCAAAGCCCTGCAAAAAATCTTCCAGAGATCTCTCATCTCTGAGCTTTAGCATATCCGCCTTAAGTGCATTAAAATCTGTTTCATCATAGTCCGGGAAGAAATCAAGCACTGCATATACCGGCTTTTTCTCCTCAACAAACTGTATTATCTCTCTGGACGCCTGCATTACCGGTATCCCGGATATACCGTCATGATTAAGCTGAACTTCGCCTTTCTCTTTGGCAAGAAGTTCAGACCCTAAAATAAAAGAAACCTCTGCAGCAGCTCTCACTCCCGCGGAAGGCATTATCTCACCCTCCGCCACCTTAAAGCCCACCAGTGCCGGATGAGTGTCTTTTACAGTCATTCCTATATTTTTGCATATGTAGTAGCCATCGCCTGTAGACATGGTGCTCTTTGCTCCGGAAAGAGCACCCATGGCAAGGATAACAGCATCAGCTTCATACTCTGTCTTATTGGTTGTAAGTTTTACCCTGCCGGCGTCAAAGCACTTTACGCCCTTGACCTGTTCTCCGAAATTAACCGTTATCTCAAGTCTCTTTATCTCGTTCTCAAGAGCATTTACCACACTCATAGCCTGACCGGACACCGGGTAAATATATCCTTCCTCACTTTTTACCACAACGCCCATAGACTTAAAGAAGGATATGACATCCTCCACACCATACGTGGAAAGCCATTCCTTCATTCTCCCTCTCGCCGAAGGGTTGTAATATTCCTCTCTCATATCAAGATTCGTCAGATTGCATCTGCCGTTACCTGTCATGGAAAGCTTTTTACCCAGGCATGAGTTCTTTTCTATTATGGTGACATGCGCACCATTTCTTGCTGCGTAGATAGCTGCACACATTCCGGCAGCTCCTGCGCCGCAAACGATCACATCCCTATTCAAATTCAACCCTCTTCATATCTGTCACGCCTTATTGCCGTGGAAATGCCGTAGAACAAGTTTCCGAAAGGAATCTTTTTAAGTTCATGAGCCAGGACTCCTCCCGTCACTACCATGACCAGCATATAAACTGCCCAGAAAACCACTATACATATAAGCAGCGTAAGAATATCTCCGATCACATTTATAAGCAGTTTGTTTATAAGAAATATAACCAGTCCCGCGGCTGCAGCACTTGCCAACGGAAGCACCAGGCTCTTCATCCATTCATGGCGATGGCGCAATACCCTTGAAAGCATAAAATAGCATAAAGCATCATAAACTCCCACGGATAAAAGCCCTGCAAAAAGTACACCCATTACACCCATGTTAAGCGGCCATTCAAAAAGTACAAGACAGATGATATGAATAACCCAACCGATACCAAGATTCACCATAGTTGCCACCGACTTGCCCATGTGGTTTAACAGCCAGGATGACATAAGTGCATGGCTTGTGCACAGTATCATTATTCCGCCTACGCTCATCAATGAGTTTGCAAGAGCATTGCTCTTTCCAAACAGAGCAATGAGAAGTGTCTCAGCTGTTACAAAAACAAATACCGACACAGGTATAAAAAACATATTTGAAAATCTGATAAGACGCTTATATCTGTCTCTGGCGCCTTCGAGCTCGTCTCTCTCAACCCTGGCCATTACACGGTTCATTGACATTATGTAAGGCAGTGTACAGATGATCGAGAAAAGGGCTATAGTACAAACAACATAGCCTGCATAAATGCCAAAACTCGACATATAATCTATGTCTGAGTGCACCTTTCTTGTGAAGATGCAGTAAAAGCACAGATCAACCAACACAGCCAGAGCCGGTGTTGCATATAAAGGCATGATTGGTCTTATTCCTGCAAGAACATCATTTTTATTATCCAGATACCTGGGTGCTCCGTTCTTTACAAATTCCTGGATCTCAGACCTTCTTAAGCGATAGCTTACAAATGTCTGAATAAATCCCACAAGGCTTCCCAGCAGTATACCTGCCATAAGGCCTGTTGAACCGTAGACTGCACTAAATTCATCTGCGTGCAAAAGCCCGTTAACCTTAAGTCCGTAGTTATACAGAATACCTACCGCAATGGTTCCGGAAACAATGGACACTAATGCGATCAGAAGGTCAGAGAGCACAATGGGTTTGGTATAGCCTATTCCCTGAAGGTATCCGCGTAGAACACCCTGAATTCCCAAAAAGATAACCGCTGCTCCCGCCAGCATGAGCTGGATAAATCCTCTGTCAGAATTAAGTACAATTCTGCAGAGAGTATAGCTAAGAGCAATAAGAAGTCCTCCCGTCACCAGTGAGCAGACACTGAATATCCTCATGGATCTCTGCATATTGGTCTCTGCATTGTGATATTGGGATCTTCTGGCTCTGAGTCTTACCATGATGTAAACTGCCTTCTGCACTGCCAGTACAAAAGTGCAGTAAAACATTGCGAACAGGAAAAAAGGACCGACAGCAAAGAACGCTCCTTTTTCACCACATATTCTAATTGCCAGCATCCAATAGACCATCATTACCAGTACAGAAAGGTAAACGGCGGCTGTCAGAATGTGAGGCCTTATTCTCTTTTCTTCTGAATAATTTTTCATCAGTCTCTGGTTATTCCAAGTTTACCCAGAACATCCTCCTGCTTTTTTTCCATTACCTTTGCCTCTTCCTCTTCCATGTGGTCATATCCGCACAGATGCAGCATACTGTGTGCTACTAAAAAGGCAAACTCCCTTTTAATGCTGTGGCCATAATCATCGGCCTGCGAGCGCACTCTGTCCTCGTTTATCACAATGTCCCCAAACATTATCTTGCCGGTATCAGGATCCAAAAGGTCAACCCTCTGTTCCCCGGAAAGCACTGAAAAATCTCCCGCACTCTCATAGCTTACATTGGGAAAAGAGAGTACATCGGTAGGTGAATCAATGCCTCTGAATTCTTTGTTGAGCTCGTGTATACCGTCATTATCTGTGATGGTAAGGCCTACTTCAATGTCAGCATCGCAGCCTTCCGTCTCAAGAACAGTCTTCGCAACGCTCGTTGCCACTTCTTCTATATTGAAGCCAAAATCAGCATCTACTTCATTCTCAACGTAAAAAGTCATAGTATAATTTCTCTTTCTTCAAAAGGGCTCTCATCTTATCGAAATCCCTGAATGTAACAGCATAGTCTCTAAGGTCACCGTCAGATTCCTTTTTATCCAAAATGCTGTCTATCAGCTTATCATAATCTATTTTAGCATCTTTGTTCTGTTTTATCAGATACATTATTGAAGCTATAACCGTTTCACTGAGTTGGACCGCCAGAGCCTCTTTGGTCTTAATGGCTCCTCTTTTAGGCTCTATATACTCATGGAGGAATTCGATAGCCTCGATGGGGAAATTGTTCTCCACGTAGTAGTGCTCTACATCTGCCCATTTAAGGCTTCCATCGAGAAGTCCGATCCTGTGATAGTATGCGCAGGCCTTTACAGCTCTAGCATTAAACCCAAGACCAAGCGCTATCCTCTCTGCAAGGTAGCCTGTATGGATTGCCCTGAAATACTCATCCTTGTCTTTTTCCTTAAGAGCAACAAGCAGAGGATATTCAACATCGTTGATCTCCATGTACATATCATTGGATTTTCTGATGACGTAAACCCCGAACATGTTAAGAAAAACAAGCAGGATTATCAGATTCAGCATCAGGTTCAGAATCGGCAATATCAAAATGTTAATGGAAAATGTCCTGTTCTGGAACAGCACATTAAATGCTATCAGAAGCACCGCCTGCATCAAAAGAGAAATAAAAACAGGAAGTCCGACCTGCGTATTTTCTCCCAGGTCCTTAAAAAGAGCCAAAGCCACTGCGCCTGCAAGAACATACATGAAAAGTTCATCTATTCTCCCCGTCTCTTCCAGCATTACAGAGAGGGTAACGAAGAACACTCCCGATACCATTCCTATCTCAGTATTTGAGAACAGCGCCAGTACTACGATCAACGACATATATGGCCAGAACTCATTGGGAACCAGGGAAAAGATACATGACAAGACAACCATGATCATGTATATCACAAAATACCTGTTTCTCTTATGAAAGTTGTCATAGGAGAACCCTTCCTTACCTCTTCCTGCTGCATCTAGCAGCATAAAGATCACGGTTCCTGCTCCAACAAGAGAAACAATAGTGTTTCTGAGTATAGCTTCATGGCTCTTGCCTAATATAAAAGATATGCCAAAGACAAATGCCCCCGTAAAGAAGAACATTATGGCATAAAGAATCTTTATCTTGTTAAGTGACCCCTTCTCACTTTCCATTTACCGAGCTTCTCTCCAACTTCTGAACTCTTTTTCTAGTCTGCTTATTGGCAGTCTTCTTTTCATAGTCCTCGTAAGCCTTAACAATCCTCTGAACAAGCGGATGTCTTACTACATCTGCACTTGTGAGATTGCAAAAAGCGATATCATCGATCCCTTTTAAAACCGTGTTGGCAACATCAAGTCCTGACTTTGTTCCCGGTGCCAGGTCCTTCTGGGACGCATCACCGGTTATGATAACCTTGGATCCGAATCCGATCCTGGTAAGGAACATCTTCATCTGAGCGGGAGTTGTGTTCTGGGCCTCATCCAGGATGATAAAAGCATTGTCCAGAGTTCTTCCTCTCATATATGCAAGAGGCGCCACCTCTATAAGTCCCTTCTCCATGTTCTTGATGAAGTTCTCAGTGCCCATGATCTGATACAGTGCATCATAAAGCGGTCTGAGATACGGATCAACCTTACTCTGAAGGTCTCCCGGCAAGAATCCGAGTTTCTCTCCTGCCTCAATAGCCGGTCTTGTCAGTATTATGCGGCTGACTTCATCCCTCTGGAAAGCTGTGATAGCCATTGCCATGGCAAGATAAGTCTTACCTGTTCCCGCAGGTCCGAGACCGAATACGATCATCTTATTTCTTATGGCATCTATATATCTCTTTTGTCCAAGGGTCTTGGGTTTGATGGGCTTGCCTGAAACCGTATGACAGATCACATCCATATCAATTCCGGCAAGAACATTGTCTTTTTCCCTGACCTCTTTCTCCATTGTATCATCATTCTTGAGGGAAATGGCATATTCTACGCTCTGTTCCTCAACAAGTGATCCTCTTCTTGAAAGTGTAACAAGCTCTCTTATTATCTGAGAGGCCCTGTTTGCGCCTTCCTTATCACCTATTATGTGAAGCTGACCGTTCCTGTCTATGATCTCAACAGATAGGCTCTTCTCGATTTTTCTGATATAACTGTCGTTGCCGCCAAAGATATTCCTCTCATCCTCAGCAGTAAGCTGCAGTGTCAGTTCCGTTATCTCACTCATATAAATCCCCAACTTAGTTATTTATGATAGGGCTCATTATTGATTATCCTGTACCCCCTGTATATCTGCTCCAGTAAAATGACTCTCATCATCTGGTGAGGAAAAGTCATATCCGAGAAGCTGATCCCCTGATCGGATCTCTTTAGCACGCTCTCATGCAGTCCCAAAGATCCTCCTATTACAAACTGAATGTGACTGACTCCCGACAGAGCCTTTTTGTCAAGAAAATCGGCAAAACCTTCTGATGTAAAGCGCTTCCCTGCTATTTCAAGCGTACACACAAAAGCATGATCGTCAATATTCTTAAGGATCCGCTCTGCCTCTTTTTTCTTGATCTGATCGCAGATGGCAGGCGGCGCATCATCCGGAGTCTTCTCATCCGCAACCTCAATGATGTCAAGCCTGCAGTACCTTGTTAGTCGCTTTGAATACTCTGCTATA
>JAFSTR010000051.1 GCA_017445665.1 Butyrivibrio sp.
GCACCCTGATCTACTCCAAGCTGCTGATTCTTGGCTTTTACGAAAAGAGCTATGCTTCCTGCGATGAATACTCCTGCAAGAGGTATGAATTTGTTGAATCTTCCGTACATAACTCCCGGGAAGCCCAGCAGAAATACCAGGTAAAGTGTCACCTCCAAAGCCACAATGCAAACAGAGATCACTTCTGAATCTTTTTTGCCAAGTCTCTCGGATAAGACCATACATCCGCAGGCTATAACCGCAAGTATAAGCCTTGCAATTCCGGATACCACCGGTTCAATCCCTGTTGTAATGATAATAACAGCTCTTAAGATCTCCAGAACTGCATAGCAGTTGATTATGATCGCAAGATACTTTCTGCTTTCTTCTTTAAACCTTAATGTGCCAAATCCCATGATAAGAAGGCAGATGATCGCCTGTCCGGCATAGATTATTGTTCTTCTGAGCTCATGAGACCTAAAGCATGCATAGCATGATACAACTAATGCTGCAGCCACAAGCACTGTCTGAGCAATGATTCCCCAGCGCATTTTCTCTGATATACTTTTTTCCATGATGTCTTAACCTCCATTTCGTATATAAATATTATTATAATCCAAAAAAAGACCCGGACTTTCAAAAGTCCGAGTCTTAATACTTTTTTAATTATTCTTCTTTTGCCTTTTCCTTGTCCTCAACCCATCCACACTCAGGATTGCCACAGGCAAGCTTGTTGTTCTTGGCATACATGACGCCGCCGCACTTAGGGCACTTCTTGGATACAGGTCTCTGCCATGACATAAAGTCACAGGCAGGATTGTCGATACATCCGTAGAAGATCCTGCCCTTCTTGGTTCTCTTAAGGACGATGTCTTTTCCACACTTAGGGCAGCTGACACCGATTTTCTCAAAATACGGCTTGGTGTTCTTACACTCAGGAAATCCGGGGCAAGCCAGGAACTTACCATGAGGTCCGTATTTGATAACCAGGTTCCTTCCGCAAAGCTCACAGATTTCATCAGTTGCCTCGTCCTGAACCTGTACCTTCTCAAGTTCTTTTTCTGCAGCCTTGACTGCCTTATCAAGATCAGGATAGAAGTTCTCTATTACCGTCTTCCACTTAACATCACCCTCGGCGATTCCATCTAGAAGCGCTTCCATGTTGGAAGTAAAGTTCACGTCAACAATCTGAGGGAACGCTTCCATCATCATCTTATTGACAGCCTGACCAAGCTCTGTGATGAAAAGAGATTTATTCTCCTTGGTAATATAGTGCCTTGCCATGATCGTTGAAATTGTAGGCGCATAGGTACTTGGTCTTCCGATTCCAAGAGCTTCAAGGTCATGAACCAGTGAAGCTTCTGTATAATGCGGAGCCGGCTGTGTGAAATGCTGAGCTGACTCAAATGAACCAAGCGTGAGCTTAGTGCTGGTATCGAGATTCTTCATGAGAACGTTCTTCTCGATCTGATCCTCATCATCTGTGTAGACATTAAGGAAGCCGTCAAATACTGTCTTGGATGCAGCCACCGTAAATCTGTGCTCTCCTGCATCGATCTTGACGGATGTGGTCTCATACTTGGCAGCAGCCATTCGGCTTGCCATAAATCTTCTCCATATGAGCTGATAGAGTCTGAACTGGTCTCTTGAGAGATAATCCTTGACCATTACAGGTGTGTGGTCAATGTATGTGGGACGGATCGCTTCATGGGCATCCTGTATCTTGCCCTCATTCTTTTTAGGCCCCGTACCGTCAGCTAAATATTTGTCTCCGAAATTCTTAACGATATAGTCGGTGGCAGCAGCTACAGCTTCATCAGAAACACGTGTTGAATCGGTACGAAGGTAAGTAATAAGACCTACTGTACCCTCTTTGCCAAGTTCAATTCCTTCGTAAAGCTGCTGAGCAACTCTCATGGTTTTCTGAGTTGAAAAGTTAAGAGCCTTGGAAGCTTCCTGCTGAAGCGTTGATGTTGTAAAAGGAAGCGGAGCCTTCTTGGTCCTCTCGCCCTTCTTAACATCGCTTACGACGAATTTCTTGCCTTCGATCGCCTTGCAGATCTCATCAAGTTCTTTTTTGGATGAGATTTCCTTTTTCTCGTTGCCGACTCCGTAGTAGTGAGCAACAAGCGGCTTCTTCTCACCTTCTGCTATAAGGTTAGCATCCAGTGTCCAATACTCGGTAGGAATGAATGAATCGATCTCTTCCTCTCTGTCAGCAATGATCCTGAGCGCTACAGACTGAACTCTTCCTGCTGAAAGACCGCGCTTGATCTTGGACCAGAGAAGAGGCGAGATCTCATATCCCACCATTCTGTCAAGAACACGTCTCGCCTGCTGGGCATCAACAAGATTCATGTCGATGTCTCTCGGATGCTTCATAGCCTCCTTGACAGCATTCTTGGTAATCTCATTAAATGTTACCCTCTGCACCTTGGCATCAGCCTCATCCAGCTTGAGTGCTGAGCAGAGATGCCAGCTGATAGCTTCACCCTCACGGTCCGGGTCGGTTGCAAGATAAACCTTGTCAGCCTTCTTGACCTGCCTTCTGAGCTCGGCAAGGACATCTCCCTTTCCTCTGATGGTAATATACTTGGGCTCATAGTCATGTTCAATATCAATTCCCATGGTGCTCCTGGGAAGATCTCTTACATGGCCGTTGCTGGCTGCTACTTCATAGCCGCTGCCCAAAAACTTCTTAATAGCTTTAACCTTGGTTGGTGACTCAACAATAAGAAGTGAATTCTTTTTAGTAGTATTAGTTTTCTTAGTTGCCATTAACTATTGTTATGCCCCTTCATAATAATTAAGCCGTAAAGCTCGCTTTCTTATTAATAAACATTTTTAAAGATTAAGTCAAGTGCACATTTATGAACACTTGACTTAATCTTAGATGAAATTACGATTATTTATTGTTTTCAGGCAGCCATGCAGTCTCTTTTGGAGTCTTCTTGATAAATGGCCTTGCTATTGCCTGTTTGAGACCGTTCGGAAGGATATATTTGAGCTTATCCTCCGCTTTTCTCATTGTAGAAGCATCAGGGTTATCTCTTGTGAGCTTGATAGCATCAAATTCACACCTTGTTGTGCAAAGACCGCAGCCTACGCACTTGTTAGGATCAACGATTGATGCTCCGCATCCGAGACATCTTGATGTCTCTTTCTTGATCTGCTCCTCTGTAAGAAGAGGCTTGGTATCACGGAATGTAAGCTTACCGTCTGCTGTCTTGCCTTCTCCGGGATGCTGTCTTCCCACATGGTCATAATCCCTGATGGAAATATCGTCCTTATCAAGTTCAATAAAGAAGTTAGGATCACGTCCGATTGTAAGTGATGAGTGAGGCTGTACAAATCTGTGGATAGACTCAGCGCCCTCCTTACCACATGCAATAGCATCAATTGCAAATCTTGGTCCGTAGAACATATCTCCGCCTACGAAGATGTCTTTTACATTTGTCTGGAATGTCACAGCATCAGCTACAGGTGCAGGTCCTCTGAACTCAACATTCTCATCCTTAAGAAGATCTCCCCATACAGTAGCCTGTCCGACTGCAAGGATCACGTTGGAACATGCGATCTCCATGGTCTGGCTCTCGTCATACTTAGGATCAAATCTTCCCTCAGCATTCTTAACCTGTGTGCACTTCTTGAATACTATGCCCTTAACCTTGCCATTCTCTGTAAGGATTTCCTTAGGTCCCCAGCCGCCCTGAAGGATGATTCCCTCAGACTCGGCAACCTCAATTTCCTCAGGAAGTGCAGGCATGATATCCCTTGTCTCAAGTGAAACCTGAGTAACCTTTGATGATCCGCATCTGATTGCTGTACGGCTGACGTCAATAGCAACGTTACCACCACCGATAACAACTGTATCTCCGCTCAGCTTATAATTCTCATCATCGATAACATCGTGAAGAATATCTACACCCTTGATAACGCCCTCGGCATCCTCTCCGGGTACATTTACGCCACGTCCGCCCTGACAGCCGATTGCGATATAAAATGCCTTGTATCCTTCTTCTCTGAGCTGCTTAAGAGTAATATCTTTTCCAACTTCTACACCGAGACGGATATCTACTCCAAGGTCTCTGAGTACGTCTACCTCAGCCTCGATAACATCCTTCTCCATTACGAAGGAAGGAATTCCGTAGGTAACCATTCCGCCGGGCTTCTTGTTCTTATCAAAAAGAGTTGGCTTGTAGCCCTTAAGAGCCAGATAGTAAGCACAGGAGATACCTGCAGGACCTGCTCCGACAATAGCTACCTTCTCATCGAAACCGCCGCCGATCTTAGGAATAACCTTATCCGGTACAAAGCGTGTCTCTGACTTAAGATCACGCATAGCAACAAATTTCTTGATCTCATCGATTGCAAGGGCCTCGTCAATAGTTCCTCTTGTGCAGGCATCTTCACAACGTCTGTTACATACATGTCCACATACGGCAGGAAGCGGATTGTACTTCTTGATAAGAGCAAGAGCCTCCTCATATCTGCCCTGTGAAGCCATCTTGATATATCCCTGAACAGGAAGGTGTGCAGGACAAGCTGTCTTACAAGGTGCAGTACCGGTCTTGTGAGTGTTTATACGGTTGATATCACGGTAGTCCTCAGTCCACATGTCTGTAGACCACTTCTTCTCTGTCGGAAGAGGCATCTTAGGATAGATAACTTCGCTTCCGTCCTTCTTGCAGAGCTTCTGTCCGAGTGTAGCTGCACCGGCAGGACATACTTCAACGCAGCGTCCGCAGGCAACGCAGTTATTCTTGTCAACGTGAGCAACATATGCCGAACGTGACATATTAGGTGTATTAAAGAGCTGTGATGTACGAAGCGCATAGCATACGTTTACATTACAGTTGCAGATTGCAAAGATCTTCTCAGAACCATCAATATTTGTGATCTGATGTACAAAGCCGTTATCCTCGGCCTGCTTGAATATCTTAAGGGCTTCCTCCTTGGTAATATAACGGCCGTCCTTCTGTGTTTCAACAACATAGTCAGCCATATCACCAACTGCGATACACCATCCTTCAGGATCATCAGCGCAGCCCTGATCATAGGTCTTTCTTGACCTTCTGCAGGAACAGGGTGATGCTGCATATTTTCCCTCATAGTAATCAAGCCAGTAAGATATCTTCTCAAGTCCGATTGCCTCTCCCTGCATCTCGATAGCCTTCTCTACAGGGATTACGTGCATTCCGACACCTGCACCGCCCTGAGGAACCATATGTGTAAGTCCCTCAAGAGGAATACGAGTCATTCTCTCAAAGAAAGGACCGCCTTCAGGATGCGCAGCAAGAACCTTGCTGTTCATGTTAGAGAACTCAGCAGATCCGGGAACAAACATAGGAAGAACGTACTGCTTCTCATGCTTGGGATTCTCATAGTTCCACTCGATGATTCCGTTATAGGC
The DNA here is from genome assembly GCA_017445665.1 of Butyrivibrio sp. GTDB lineage: Bacteria > Bacillota > Clostridia > Lachnospirales > Lachnospiraceae > Butyrivibrio. The sequence continues at coordinate 5,393 of JAFSTR010000051.1, forward strand.
CATCTCATCAAGGTGCTTCTGAAGCTGTTCCCTGGTATATTCAGGACAAAGAGCTGCGATCTGCTCAAATGTCTTGGGCTTACGCTTCTCCATCTTGAGCGCGATCTCACACTGCTCATCTGTGATGAGGTTATAAACGCCCCAGTACTCAGGGCTCTCTTTGGTGATCTTCTTGATTCCGAGCTTGATCTCTTTCCTGTCTGTGATGTGCGTAACGAGCCTTGCCAGTGGCTCTCTGAAAGGCGCATCCATGTCGACAGTCTCAGGAATAACTCCTGCTCTGTTGTCTACCTTGTTTCTATTAGGATCTAAGGAATAGGGGGTCATTAGATCCTTCATGTCAAATTGTTCTTTATTCATCTCTTACCCTCTTCTTTCTTTATTGAAATAGTTTACGTAGCCGCTATCTCTTTTATCATAAATTCGTTACCCTTAAGCAGATAGGTATGTTCACTTCCGCAATTGGGACATATCTTGCCATATGTCACTGTTTCGTACTCGCTCTTACAGTCCTCACAGAAAGTCACAGCCGGAAGGGTCTCTATAATAAGCTCCGAGTCCTTCATAAGCTCTGTTCTGTTTGCAGCCCATTTCCAGGCGTCTGTAAGAAGTGACGGAACAACGCCGGATACCTCGCCAAGCTGCAGAGTAACTGAATGGATTTTCTCAAGTTCGTTCTCTTTTCCAACTTCCGTCAGATCATCTATAATGCGAAAAACAACTCCTAATTCATGCATGTTTCTACCTTGATCACCCTTTACTTTTTTCAAAAAAATGCCGAGCGATAACGCATAAACTTCCCCTTGTTTATCGCCCGGCATCTCCATAGTCTCTTTTGCCAAAAATTATTTACTTGATGCTCTCATCAATATTCTCTGAAAGCCACTTTGCCCACTCATCGATTCCCTCACCTGTCTTGGCACAGATAGGGATAACGATGGCCTTAGGATTGCGCATATGGATGTACTCCTTGCACTTTTCAAGGTCAAAATCGAAGTATGGCATTACATCTATCTTGTTGATAAGAACAACATCACAGATAGAAAACATAAGCGGATACTTCAGGGGCTTGTCATGTCCCTCAGGAACTGAGAGTATCATGGCATTCTTGGTGCTGCCGGTATCAAACTCAGCAGGACATACAAGGTTTCCTACATTCTCAAGGATTGCAAAATCCACATCCTCAAGTCCGAGTTCCTTAAGTCCCTGCCTTGTCATATCTGCATCAAGGTGGCACATACCACCTGTATGAAGCTGAATAGACTTAACTCCGGTCTGTGCTATGGTCTTGGCATCAACATCTGAGTCGATGTCCGCTTCCATTACACCAATCCTGTATTTATCCTTGAGGGCCTCAATTGTTCTGGTAAGAGTTGTTGTCTTACCTGACCCCGGAGATGACATAAGGTTTAAAAGAAATGTCTTCGACTCCTTAAGCTCTCCTCTTAACTTCTCAGCGTCCTTGTCATTGCTTTCAAAGACACTTCTCTTAACTTCTATTACTCTGATATTATCCATTAAGCCTCTGCACGCTCCATTGCAAGATCAAAGTCCTTAGTACCAACAAATACATTGTTTGAATATGGGTTCTTGCCAATCTTGATAGATCTTCTGATGATCTCAGTCATGCAGATCACGTTGATTGCAATAGCAAGAATAGCAACTACACCCTGTGCTGTAGGATTAGCTGTGATGCCGAGTGAAGCAATTGCCTCATTAGCAGCAACTGTCTTGCCCTGTCCTGCGTTAAAGAGTGCGATAGCCTTATCATAAAGCATTGCAGTATTTACGCCTGCCTCTGTTGCTCCGCCGTAAACTGAAGGAAGAGCCGCCTGGAATCTTCCAACAAGCTGGAATGTAGGAACAACCTGAGCCCACATGCACCAGATTGCAAGTGTGTTAGCACGGTTCTGGATCCATGCTCCCTTGTTCCAGAATGCATTAGCAAATGTAGGAGCAAGAAGAAGTGCAACACCACAGTACCATGAGTGTGTAGGAAGGTTGAGGTATGTGTACTCAAAGTTCCATACATCATATGCAAGGATGAACCAGATTGTCATATCAGGCCAGAGCATATCTGCATGGTTCTTGTCCTTGGATGTGTAAAGATGGATACATCCTGTCATACAGAAGATGTTGATAAGACCTGCGATAGCGTTAACAACATTCCACCATCCGCCATAGATGAATACACCCTCGTTAGATGCCCACCAAGCACCTGAAAGGTTGCCTGCAATCTTGTAAGATGCGATAGCTGACTCCATATCAGATACGTTAGCGATCATGATGTTAGCAGCAACAATGAACCATGGGAACCACTTGAACCATTTTTCCTTACCGATGCCCCATTTGTACTTGATCATCATGAAGCCTACACAGCCAATATCAGCAGCATAAAGCTTGAAGTAATGGAACCATCCGTCCATGTATGCAACTGTTGGGTTTGCCTTGCCACCAAACATGCCAACATGTGCAAGAATAAAGTAAATAGTTAAAATTGTAGGAATGATAACAAATACTAACATTCCGCCGGCCTTTGTTCTACGACCGATCTCGTTCATGAGAATAAGACCCACAAACACCAGTACCCAGCCTATGAGCTGCATGGAAGCAGCATCGCTATAGAGTTGGAATAACATAATAAAATCCTCCTTTGACATTGCTTATTTATATTTTTGCGCAATATCACCATATTATTACATATTATAGCATATTGCACAATAAGATACAACTATACTTTGCACTGTTTTGTTCAATGTGGGGCACTAAATTATTAAAGTTCGGTTTCCTTTTCCGTACAATAATTTACTTCCAGCCAAACGGAATGTCGAAATCATCCCCTGATTTCATCGGTATATCGAAGTCAGCTCCGGTATTTTCCGTGAGCACTTTCTCTGCTTGTTTCTCTTCTGTCTCTTCTTTTTCCTCTTTTTCTTCTTTTTCTTCTTTCTCTGCTTCTTCGTCTTTCACTTCCTCGGTTTTCACACCAAGCTCAGGATAGAAGTACTGTTTTTCTTCAGGCTCATCATTTTTCTCAGGTTCTTCTTTCTTCTTTTTTTGCACAATGAGCCCTTTATCCTTGAGGTCAGATCTTCTGACATACCATAGAAGTACGATCAGCAGGAAAAGACCAATCGCAGTAACTGCAATGCTTTCAAACAGGTAAGGATAAACCACCTTTATTTTTGTAATTCCGCTTCTTGCCACCAAAAGAGAATTATCTACAAAAATACTCTGATCGGATCTGAAACTGTCATGATAAGCAATACCTGTATTTATATAGTCAATGCTAGAATCTATAGTGATTTCATTGTTACCATAAGTAACGGAAATCGGATATATCTCTCTTCTCGGAAGCACGCCCGGTTCCATTCCCATAACCCACTGCATAAGCTTTTCGGCGTTCGAATCCTGAGTAAGGTAATAATAAAACGGAATATTAAGGCCGATGTAGCAGATATTCTCGTTAAGCCCTGTCCCGAAGAAAGCAAGCTCCACATTATTATCCGATATGGTTCCGCCCACCTCATGAAGGCCGTTGAGATAATAAGTCACCCATTTTGAATAACCCCTCGGGAACAGGTCACAGTCCATCTCTCCGAAATCCTTTGTATACAGGATCGGATATCCGTTCTCGAACTGAACAACATTACAGGTAACACCAAGGAAGGTCTTGGATCTTGTCTGCCTGTCTTCAGGCATTCCGTCAGCAAGGATCACTATCCTCACTCCATTCTTTGAGAGAGTTTCTACCATATCCTCGGCCTTTTCTCTGTTCTCATAAAAGAAGCCGCTCAGATATACAGTCTTGAACTGTGATAGATACTCGTATGAGTAATGGTCTATATAGTAATCTCCCGTCTCCTTGATATTCGGAAATGCCAATGAAAGACTGTATGCGCTGTACCCGATTCCAATGGCATCATAAAGAGCCTTTGTTCCGTAGGTTCCCTCGACATTTAAGTGATAAAGTATATACCCGTCATTTTCATCTATGATGTCATATCCGAGCATCTCCGCAGCCTTATCAAGCTTTACAAGAGTCCTCTCTCCGTAGGTCGCCTGGTCTTTTTTTATGATCACGGTGTCTGCACCAAGCTCAACGCATCTGTCAAACATATATACAAAGTACTCATCGCTCATGGCACTGTTGAGTCTCTTTGTATTTCCGCTGGTTGCAGAATACTGCCAGCCGCTTCCGAACACACTCATGCTCTCGCCGCCAAAGTCGCTTATAAGAAAAGCCCCTTTAGCGCCAAGGCTCGACAGATCAAAAAGAGCGATCCTCTGAACGCACAGCTCCTTTGCCTCTTTTATCAGGGTATCCTCATAAGCCTTTATATACCCGGTCTGGGGAGCTTCATTGTTCTGATGTCCGATTATCCAGTAAAACGAAGGCACACAGTCAGCGCAGATAATGACTATAAACAGTACAAGGGCCCATTTTTTCAGCTTCTCCCAGTACAGGACCCCCATAATGACAAGTGCCGTCGCAATTGAGAGAAACCTTAGCATGAGCAAAAGCTCCGACCCCGGGACGATGTTTATAACCTCATACGCAGAAGCTGCTGTTAGGATGACTATAAGTAGTGCAGCGATAAAGCCCGGCGCCGATGTCCGGTTGCTGGCCAGCGTTCCCAGTATTGCAATTACAAACAGCGAAAGCCCGAAATAAACAGCTTCCGGAGATTTAGTCATGCGAAATGCAGGATTTAATGTGATAAGCAGGTTCTGGAAAAAGCCTGCTGCGTACTCCTCTCCTTCAGGCGCCACATTTCCGTTAATGTACGGAACAAGAAACATTCCGCTTACAAGGTATGAGACAACGATCCCTGCAATAACCTTAAGGATGCGCCTTCTCTTTTTCTGAAAAAGCCTGTAGATCACAAGGTAGCAAACCAATGCCACGGTAGTCATCCTTGCGATCTCGAAGTTACTCATTATCATTAGGAAAAGAGCTGTAACTATGCCCAGAATATGCAGAAAATAGCCGTTTTCCAAAAACTGATATACAGAAAAGAAAAGTAAAGGCAGAAATACATATGCCAAAGACTTAGACAGGTTTCCTTCAACGAAAAGCGTATAGATATTGTTCGGAAGAAAGAACCATATAAGTCCAAAAACAAGGCCTGCAAAAGGTCTTTTCCGAAGGATGCCCGTAATTGTCCAGCTAAAAAGTCCAAGACAAAAGATGCATGAGACATAATACAGATAAGCTGCAAATACATCTCCTGCTGCAGCAAACTCACAAAGAGAAAAAATGAAAGGAGACAATGATCCCTCGTATCTGAAGGGCTCTATACCGTTATACATGAGCCTTGAGTAAAGGGGAATATTGCCCTCGCGGAAAAGAGCCTTAAAGAGAATATCACCCCTGAATACGTGATACATGGTATCAGAACCAGAGGGGTAGAGACCTCCGGCTGCCAAAAAATCTATCAAAAAAACAGAGATCACTGCCCCGAATATGAACATAAACACTATGGCAATAAAGTTTGCAAGCTTACTCTTCATTTATGCTCTCTTCGACAATTGAATGAATAATATTTTCCAGGGCATTTCTCGTATGCTCCTGAAGATCGTTCAAATACTCATCTCTTCCCCTGAAGGAATAGATATAGGTCCTTGACGGAGTCTCGCTGGCCTCGATCTTGATAAGAAGCCCGCCGATACGCTTTACTTCTTCATAGAAGTGGGGCGCAAAATAGTCCATCATATTCTCAAGGGTAGGGATAACATGATCAAAGGGCGGAATGTCATTGATGAGCTTATCCTGATAGGGCTCTAAGTATTCATCGATCGCCTTTTCAAAATCCAGGAACTTAATGAACTTATCCTTATCAACGAGTACCTCGATAACAAACTCCCAGGTATGAGGGTGACTCTCTCCCTTCTCACCGTTGAAAATGACAAAGTGATTGGCGTTCAGATATAGTTTGAATTTATATTCTCGCAGCGCATCATTCCGCATTCTTCTTGTCCTCTGCAGTCTCCTCTTTTGCTCTGTATCTTGATTCAGTCCTGCTGTCAGGCCTCATGGCTTTACCGATCTCTGACGTAGTCAGAGGCGGATCACCCATTTTATCCATGATCTTATTAAACTTCTCATCAAGTGAAGTAGCACTTACTGAAGTCTCGATTCCAAGCAGTTCATACTCACCCTTTATCTTACTCGCAAGTTCCTTTGCCTTTGTGGCATTGCACCTTATACACAGTATCAGTGCCAGGTGAAGCCTTCCGTCATAGAACTTTATGTCTTTCTTTCCCAGAGTCACGCAGTTTCTTCCATAGAACTTAGATACCGTTTCCTTTTCTCCATACTTAAACGCAATAAATGAAATGGGAAATGCAGCTCTTTTGTCTTTGTACTCTTCCAGAAACGCCTTGACTGTAGGCAGGGAAAACAGGTTCTTTCTGTTGTCATAGATCTCGTCCGTGGTCAGTTTTTCGTTAAGCCTCTCCACAGCACTGCAGGCCTCTATAAGCTCCTGATTTGTCACAAAGAGCTTTTTCTGCAGAATGTTATAAAGGATCGTAATCACTATCGGCAGAATAAATATCAGCGAGTAGACAACGATAAAGATGATTATCAGCTCCATCTTGGAACCAAGGAACTTGTTGTTATCAAGAAGGACCGTTGTGTTGGTCAAAAGACATATCCTGTACTCCTCACCGCCATACTCAAAAAGCGCTCCGCTGGCGATATAGTCTTTTCCGTCAAGCTCAATCCTCTCATGGTTTACCTTGTTCACAACAAGGTTATCGATAAAGTCCGTCGCCGAGTCGGATCTGTAGTAGGAATTTGCTGTAAGAGACTGATATCTGTTGGTCTCAAGCGCATCCTTTACATAGAGCATCGTCTGCTCCTTGGAAAAGGTCCAGTAGCGATTTGAAGAAGAATCCAGCGTGCTCAGGATGTTCTCAATGATCTCCTGATCGGTCCTGTTTTCTTTTAAGTTGATCTGATCGATGACCAGCTGAACATAGGAATCCTGCTGTGTTGCGCACACGTCAATAATACCGTCCTCATATCTTTGCATCTCAAAGAATGTAAGTCCGGCAAGGCCTGCCACAACAACCGCCATAAAGATCAGCACCAGTGTGACGCTTATGTATTTTCTCTTTTTCCTGTTCTTTTTACTCATGGCTCATTGAGGAAATAATACAGCTTGTGGCTAATGTTTGTGAGCTTTTTAGCTTCAGCCTTGACTTCCTCTTTGTACTCCTCGATCTCCTCGGAAAGTGTCTTGGTCTTCCAGGCACTTGTTGTATTCATACTGTTAAAGATTCCGGTAAGTCTTATAAAGAATGTAAGGACATTGAACAAAGGCAAAATTGGAACCACCCACCACAGCGTTCTGTAATATTTCTTTATGTCCGGGAATTCCTCCAGAAACATATTTATTGAAATATAGTACAGATAGGCGATGATGATGTAGCAGACCATGACAAGTATTGTGGAATACAGGATCATGGTGGTTGAAAATCCCATCAGGAAAAGGCACAAAAGAGCAAGGCACCAGATGACCCTTGGAAAAGCAAAAGTATGGTCATATATAAGTGTCCTTACATTGACATCCCTCAGGATCCTTATTGGCCTGAAGCTCCTTGAATCGAAGAGCTTTGCTACTTCAAGCGAGCCCCTCTGCCATCTCTGCCTCTGAGTATATAGCTTGTTCATGCCCTCGATGGGCCCAACAAAGTATATTGCGTTGTCGCAGACCTTAACCTTCTGCCCCATGAGGTACCTCATCTGGAATGTTATCTGGGTATCCTCTGCGATGGTGTTTGTGTTGTACATTCTGGACTTTAGAACCGTAGATTTTCTAAAGGCTGAAAAGGCTCCGGAGAGCGTGTAAACGTTGTTGTTTTCAGATGCATAGCTTCTTCCTGCC
>JAFSTR010000052.1 GCA_017445665.1 Butyrivibrio sp.
GGCAATTGTTATCAAGTGCTACGACAAGGGCCCTGTTCTTTACAAGCAGATCCGCTGCACAAGGGGCATGAAGGAATTCAAGATCATGAAATTCAGGAGCATGAGAGTCGATGCCGAGAAGGATGGTGTCGCAAGGCTTGCTGCCAAGAACGATTCTAGGATAACTCCTGTCGGCAAGTTCATCCGCTCCTGCAGGATAGATGAGCTTCCGCAGCTGTTCAACATTCTTGCGGGTGATATGTCCTTTATAGGTCCAAGACCCGAGAGACCAGAGATCATCAAACAGTATCTTGAAGAAATGCCTGAGTTTGCGTTCAGAATGAAAGTTAAGGCCGGACTTGCAGGCTATGCGCAGGTCTACGGTAAATACAACACAACTCCTTATGATAAATTAAAGCTTGATCTGACATATATTGAGAACTACTCAATCTGGCTTGATATCAAGCTGATGCTGCTGACCGTGAAGATCCTTTTTACACCGGACAGCACTGAGGGCGTTGAGGAGAATCAGACCACAGCCCAGAAGAATTCATGATGGAGTCAGGTATGGCCAATGATAGACTGCAAATCTTAATATCTGCCGTTAACAAGGATCCTGAAGAGCTGATCGGCAACATGAACCTGGACTGTGACGCTGTCATAGTCAATCAGCTCATTGGCGTTTATCAGGATAGTGATCTGGCAGACAAAAGACAGGATTACATACAGGAATTTAAGGATCATGAAGCCATGATCATGCACAGGCTCGAAAAGGGCGTAGGACTTTCAAGAAATACTGCTCTTGAGAATGCTGACCACGAGCTGATCCAGTTCGGTGATGACGACATTGTCTATGACGATGGCTATGCTCAGAAGGTTATCGCTGAGTTTGATAACCACCCTGAGGCTGATATTCTGTTATTTAACGTCAAAGCTCAGGAGGGCAGAGAAACATACTGGAACACGGATTTTGCCAGGGTTAATTGGCGCAACTACGGAAGATATCCGGCTTATGCCATATGCGCGAGGAGGCAGAAGCTTATTGATAGCGGCGTCAGATATTCGCTTTTGTTTGGAGGCGGAGCGCCATATATGAACGGGGAGGATTCTCTCTTTTTACATGACTGTCTGAAAGCCGGGCTTGCAATCTACAGGACTCCTGTAGCCATAGGCAAAGAGCGAAAGGGAGAATCAACGTGGTTCAAGGGATACACCGATAAATTCTTCTTTGACAGAGGAGTGCTGTATCATTTCCTGTACGGGAAGATGGCAACTGTCCTGGGATTTAGATTTCTTTTTAAAAACAGAAATGAAATGTGCAAAGAGTTGGGACTTATGCACTGTTATAAAAAACTCTGCAGCGGAGTCAGGCACGGGAGAAAGCTATGAAGAAGCCTTTTTTTACAATAATAGTTGTCTCATATAATGCAGGAGATAAGCTTTTAAAGACTGTTGAGAGCGTTAATAGACAGACTTTTACGGACTATCGGATACTTATCAAGGACGGAATGTCCACTGACGGTTCACTTGAAAGACTCAGAGCTGCCTATGACGTGGGCAGGATTGATGATAAAGATCCAAAGAGAATAACACTTATGGAGAGCTGCGACAGTGGTATCTACCACGCTATGAACATAGCGGCCGCCTGCCTTGATGAGAAGCTTAAGGTGGGAGAGAGCCCTTCATATGTATTTTTCCTAAATTGCGGAGATCTCTTTAGAAATGAGAATGTCCTAAGGGACGTTCATAAGATAATCGTAGACAGAAACTTAAGGGAAGGAACCACTCTTCCGGCAATATACTACGGTGATATCTTTGACTGTTCAGCCGGAAGCAAGGTTGCATCAAACCCTAAGATGGATGATTATGCCTGCTACAGAAACGTTCCCTCACATCAGGCCTGCTTTTATGATGAGAGGCTTATATGCAGGAATCCTTTCGACCTTAAGTACAAGGTCAGAGCGGATTATGAGCAGTTCCTGAGGTGCTTTTACAGGGAGAAGGCTGATGCGGTTTACATGCCGGTTGTGGTTGCAAGCTATGAGGGTGGCGGATTCTCAGCTCAGAACAGGAAGATTTCCGAAGAGGAGAGAAGAGACATTATTAAAATGTATCTTCCTGCAGGCAAGATCAGAAAGTACGATTTTTTAAGGATAGTTACGCTGTCGGGGCTTCGTACAGCTATATCCTCCAACAAGGTCACATCTGTTCCCTATAATGCGGTTAAGAATGCAATCTATGCCCTTAGAGGTAAAAAGTAAGGAGATTCGGATTTGAAAGTTCTCTGGCTTTGTAATATCATGCTTCCCGCCTATGCAGTTGCCCATGATCTGCCGTACTCGGTGAGAGAGGGCTGGCTTACGGGATGTCTTAACAGAATAAAGGAAAGTAAGAAGGACGACGAAAAGATCACTCTTGCCGTATGTTTTCCTGCTGAAGGCGATATTGCCGCATCCAGCGAGGAAATAGACGGCATTACTTATTATGGCTTTAAGGAAGATCTTAGTCATCCGGAGGTTTATGACGGTACTGTAGAAAACAGGTTCCATGTGATACTGGATGATTTTAAGCCTGATGTGGTGCACATATTCGGAACGGAATTCCCGCATACACTGGCCATGATAAGAGCCTTCGGCAATCCCGACAGAGTTCTTCTCGGCATTCAGGGAATCTGCAGCGTTATAGCCAGGGAGTACATGGCTGATATCCCTGAGGAAGTGCAGAAAACCATTACTTTAAGAGACAGGTTAAAAGACGACTCCATAATGCAGCAGCAGGAGAAGTACAAGATCCGTGGAGAGCATGAGAGGGAGGCAATAATGCTTGCCGGAAACATCACCGGCAGGACAAGCTTTGATAAGAGCGAAACAGCTGCGATAAATCCCGATGCCAGATACTACCACATGAATGAGACCATGAGACCATGTTTTTACATGGGCAAGTGGAGCGAAAAGAAGGCAGAACCCCACAGGATCTTTTTATCCCAGGGAGATTATCCCCTTAAGGGATTTCATTTCGTTTTAAATGCAATGCCAAGACTTCTGGAGAAGTATCCGGATGCTCATCTGTATGTTGCCGGCAATAACATTATCGGAAGAGGTGAGAGCAAGTATCCGTACTTTATGAGAGCCAGCGCCTATGGCAAGTATGTAAAGAGCCTTATTTCCAAGGGACATCTCAAAAAGAAGATAACCATGGTTGGAATGCTGAACGATCAGGAGATGAAGGAACAGTTCCTTAAGTGCAGCGTCTTTGTCTGCCCTTCTGTGATCGAGAATTCTCCCAATTCGCTTGGAGAAGCGATGCTTCTTGGAGTGCCAATTGCAGCTTCCAGGACAGGCGGGATCCCTGATATGGTTTCAGAGAACAAAGACGGAGTGCTCTTTGAAAAGGGCAATGTGGATGATATTGTCAGGGCAATCCTTCAGATATGGGATGAGCCTGTGATCGCGGCGGTTTATGGCGACAATGCCAGCGCCCATGCAAGGATAACCCACAACGCAGATGCAAACTTCAAGAGGCTTATTGAGATATACAAAGACATCGACAGCAGACAAGGGTGATTGGCTTTGAGGATTACTTTCGTTTCGAATTACATAAATCATCATCAGCTTCCCTTTTGCAGAGCGATGAGTAGTTACGGCGAGGATGTGGAGTTTTACTTTGTTCAGACCATGCCCATGGAGGAAAAACGCCTTCAGATGGGATGGGGTGTTGATGATAAGGCCCTTTCCTATGTGGTTCGCTACTATGAGGATGAGAATAGGGCAAAAGAGCTCATCCTTGATTCCGACGTTGTTTTATTCGGATGGACAGAGGACCGTATATGGGACGTAGAGCAAAAGAGACTCTCCTCCGGTAAAATATCTTTCCGTGTCAGTGAGAGGATCTACCGTGAAGGCCAGTGGAAGTTCATCAGTCCGAGAGGCCTTGGGAAGAAGTATCAGGAGCATATAAAGTTTCGCAAGATGCCGGTTTATCTGCTCTGTACAGGTGCCTACGTTGCTTCCGATTTTAAACTGATAAACAGCTACCCCGGCAGGATGATGAAATGGGGATATTTCCCGGACGCAGCGGGAGATGAGGCTATTGCTGAGCGAGGCGGGGATAAAATACGCCTGTGCTGGGCAGGAAGACTTATAGAACTTAAGCATCCCGAGTTTGCTGTGAGAGCAGCAGCTATGCTCAGGGACTTTGGATATGACTTTACCCTTGATATCGTAGGGGACGGACCACTTAAAGACAAGCTTACGCAGATGGTAAAAGAGCTAAACCTTGAGAAAGTTGTCAACCTGGCGGGAGGAAAAGACCCGGTCGAAGTCCTTTCCTACATGAGAGGGGCGGATGTATTTCTTTTTACCAGCAACTATCTTGAAGGCTGGGGCGCAGTAGTGAATGAAGCCATGCAGAGCGGATGCGCAGTGGTCGCTTCCAAAGAAGCAGGGGCGGTTCCTTTTCTGATTGAGGACGGAATAAACGGCCTTATCTATGATAAGGGCAGCTATGAGAAATTTGCAGCAAAGGTAAAATATCTTTTTGACAATAAAGAAATGATACCTGAGCTGGGTAAAAGGGCTCAGGAAACAATAAATAACAAGTGGAATGCTAAGCGCGCAGCGGCGGAGCTGATAAGATTCTGCCGGGAGCTTATGGCCGGAAAAGAGCCGGTCATGGCTTTGGATGGTCCCATGAGTCCGGCTAAGGTCCTTACACCTCCCGGATTTATCAGGACACTTCAGGAGAAAAACCACTTGGAGTGATCAGATGATGCTTTTAGATGATATTTTAGACAGCGAAATAAAACTAAGGAATACCAGGGTGAGGATGATAGATCTGTTTTTCCTGGTATTTCTGTTGGGACTTGGTATTGCCATAAGACTCCCGCTTTTTGATTTTGAATCAGGGGACTATTATCACTTTTTATCCCACTGGATGGATGAATGCCACGCAGCCGGCGGTATCGGTTATCTTGGGATAACTCCTTCGGCGAAGGGAGCAAGCACGATAAACTACGGGTGCATGTATCAGTATGTGATAATCCTGCTGCACTATCTGCCGGGAAAGGATATGCATCTTATCAAGATTGTTTCGGTTATATTTGATGTGCTCTGTGCCATTACGATATTCAGGATCACATTCCATGTAACTGAAGGCAATATGCAGAAGTCAGCAATGGCCTTTGGCGCAGCCATGGTGCTTCCCACAGTCCTGTTAAACAGCGCAGCCTGGGCCCAGTGTGATTCCATTTACACTGCTTTTGTGCTCCTGTCGATCCTTCACGTTATGAAGGGTAATAACAACCGGGTGTTTATTTATCTGGCCATCGGATATGCATTTAAACAACAGGCGATATTTATCATTCCGTTCCTGATAATAATGTGGCTTAAAGGTAAAGTTAAGGTACGATATATTTTCTGGATACCGGTTGTTCTTTTTATCACAATGATACCTGCTATGATTGCAGGAAGAAGCTTTTTGGAGCTTGTGACCATTTATCTTAAGCAGGTTTCAACCTACAGCATGCTTACCATGAACTATCCGAGCATCTTTGCAGTGGTCGGCTCGGGTCCGGATATAGAGACCAGAAAGATGATCATATCTTCAGCAACGGTGGCAGCTATAGCTGTAATGGGTTTTATTGCCTACTATGTGAGGAACAAAAGGTTTAAAGTGACAGGGATATATATGGTAACCCTCTCCATGTTCACGGTGATGGTTGCTCTCTTTACACTTCCTGTAATGCATGAGAGATACGGATATCTTCCGGAGGTCCTCTCGGTTACCTATGCAGTAACAAAGTTCAGAAGACTTCCTGTACTTGTACTCATGCAGTTTGTATCACTGGTGACTTACGCGAAATTTCTTTTTGGTACTACAGTAGATGCCATGTGGTTTATGGCTCTTTTAAATCTTGGTCTTATACTGGTCGTCGGTTTTGACCTGTATTCTCAGATGAATAAACGGGAGGTGGCAGATGCCTGATCTTAGCAAAAGCATATCGGTTATCATACCCGCCTATAACATAGAGGACCTTTTGGAAAAGTGTGTGGACTCCGTAGCAGCTCAGGACTATCCAAGGGAACTTCTTCAGATAATAATCGTTGATGACGGATCTACAGATAAAACGCCGCAAAAAGCTGATGAACTGGCAGAGAAATATCAGAATGTGCAGGTCATCCATAAGAAAAACGGCGGATCGAGCAGTGCAAGGAATGTGGGTATAGAGGCTGCAACAGGGGATTATCTGGGCTTTGTTGACAGCGATGACTATATATCGGGGATCATGTACAGCACTATGATGGAAGCGGCTATAAGAAATGATGCCGACATGGTCCAGATCGCCAGAGATGAGATATCCGAAAGCGGCGACAGACTTCCTGATGTGCTTGAGCCATTTGATGAGGAAAAAGAGGTGACTCCCACGGAGCACTTAAGAACGCTGCTCATGCATACCGGCGATGCTTCCTTTTGCACAAAGCTCACCAGGAGGGAGCTTTTTACAGAGGATATGAGATTTCCGGAGGGAGAGCTTAATGAGGACTTTTATCTCATGATCCATGTGCTTGAGAAAGTGAATAAGCTGATCCTTCTCCCGCAGGCTTGTTATCATGTCTTTTACCGGACCGGTTCCAACTCCAGAAAAAAGGCACAGGATAAGGACTACTTCCCGTCTGTGTTTACTGATATCGTAAGAAATTCCGATGTGGTTCTTGACCTTGTCAGGAAGAATCACCCGGAGCTTGTACAGGTGGCAAAGAGATTTGGATATGTACAGCGCCTTGACTATATGCTCCATATTCCGATCTCCAAAATGACCTCCGACAATTCTTTTTACAAAAAGGTTGTTTCGGACCTTCGCTCAGGCTTTGGAGAGATGCTGGGTAATAAGTATCTTACCGGAAAACAAAAGGCGTATCTGGCTGTTCTTTCCATTGCACCCAAAAAGGTAAGAACGCTTCATGCTCGGATTCGGGGATTGTGACAGATGAAAAAATATGTTTTTTGTGCGATCTTTGTGATCTCGCTGGCTCTGAGCATTTTCTACGGAACTCAGAAAGCGGGATTTCATGAGGATGAATACTATACCTACTACTCAAGTAACAGGAGTATAGGTTTGTTCCAGCCTGACAGAGAGTGGCAGGACAGACAGGCGATCCTGGATGAGTTTGCTGTTAAGCCCGGGGAAGGTTTTAATTACAAAATGGTTAAGCTCGTTCAGTCCTGGGACGTACATCCGCCATTTTACTATTACCTGTTCCATACTTTTTGTTCCCTGGTGCCGGGTCAGTTTACCAAGTGGCCGGGACTTATCACCAATCTCCTGGCTTTTGCGGTGGCTTTTTTTCTGCTGTGTCTTTTGATGGAAAGACTGAAGATCCCGTTTGTGGTCGAGGTAATGGTGCTCTTGTTCTGGGGACTTAATCCGCAGACGGTTTCCTGCAATATGCTCATCAGGATGTACGCATGTCTTTGCGCTGCACTGATCGCCTGCGCACTGTTCCATGTTAAGCTGATACAGGACTTTGACAACAACAGTATGGAGATAAAGGACTTTGTGCTAAGAAGCCTCCTTCCGATAATGGTGACCTCTTACATAGGCTTTTTGATCCAGTACTTTTACATCTTTTTCTTTGTATCCATCGGATTCCTTGCAACTGTCTGGATCGTATTTTTCAAAAAAGACATAAGAAGCGGTCTTATCTATGTGGCAGGATGTGCTGTGAGCCTTCTGCTGGCGGTAGCTACATATCCGTCAGCACCAAGGCATATGTTCGGAGGCTACAGAGGTGGAGATGCATCCGGCAGTCTCTTTGACTTTGCCAACACATGGATGCGAGTATCCTTCTTTACAGGACTTTTTAACGACTATGTCTTTGCCGGCGGACTTTTCATTATCGTAGTGGTTATTTTTATGGGACTGCTCCTTAAAATAACATCGAAAAAGAGATCTTCGAAGGCGGAGAACGGGCTTCCAAGGCCGGAGGTTGTCATACTGACCCTGGCTTCGATAGGTTATTTTCTTTTAACTTCCAAGACGGCTCTTCTTGTGGGAAGTGCTTCAAACCGCTATGAGATGCCGGTTTATCCGCTTCTTATAATGCTGATCCTCATGGATGCCTATTATGTCATTGAGGATATGGGAAATAAGGTGCTGCTTTATGCTCTTGCAGCAATCCTGGCAGCGCTCATTTTAAAAGGACATATAAATGACAGGCGGGTATTGTTCCTGTATCCCGAGGATACTGAAAAGATAGAATATGCCACGGAAAACTCAGATGAAGTGGCAGTTGTGATGTTTAACCCCAGGACACCTCAGAATGTCTGGAGGCTCACCGACGAGCTTCTTGCGTATCCAAAGGTATTCTACATGGATGAAGAGAATCTTGATAAGATCACAGATCCGGCCGTGACAGGAGCTGATAAGATAATTCTTTATGCTGCTGACAATGAGCTTCAGGAAAATGCCTTTGAAAACCTCTTTGACAGCTGCGCTCACCTTACGTCTATGACGCAGGTCTTCACTGAGGATATGTGGTCGGTTTATGAGGTTAAGTAAGAGGCTTTGATTTTTGACCTTTAGGCCACTATAGTATATGATATCGAGGGAAAACATGATCAAATTAAGTATTGTTGTTCCGGTTTATAATATGGCAGCTGACGGTAAGCTTGAGTTTTGTCTGGACAGTCTGGTAAACCAGAGCCTTGAGCCGGGGACCTTTGAGATAATCGCAGTTGATGACTGCTCTACAGATAACTCTCTTGAGATATTAAGATCCTATCAGGACAGATATCCGGACAGATTTATCGCGATAGCTTCCGACAGGAACAGACATCAGGGCGGAGCCAAGAATATCGGTCTTGCCGGGGCAAAGGGTGAGTGGATCGGATTTATCGATGCCGACGACTGGATCGTTCCGGATTATTACGAAAGGCTCATCAGAAAAGCTGAGGAGACCGGAGCCGATATGGTGGGATGCGATTACAATCTCACCCATGAGCACAGCTTTAAGGTTGGCGAAATTGTCCACAACAATAACTTTGAACAGACCGGTGTAATGGACAGGGAGAGATATAAAAAGCTCCTTATCGAGACCGGAAGCCTTGTGGTCAAGGTTTATAAAAGAGAGCTGATCCTTGGGGATTATAAACCCGGGACTAAGGATAAGCTGGATGTTTTTCCGGAGGACATTTTCTACGAGGATAACGCTGTCAGCAATACCTGGATGATAAGAGCAAAGCATTTTGAATATATTCAGGAGCCTTTGTATTTCTACTACCAGCATGACTCATCCACAGTCCACAGCATCTCCAAAAAGAACCTGGAGGACAGAATGGCTGCCGGAAGGATGATCGTGTCCGAGGCCAGGGAGAACGGCTATTATGATGACTATCTACCGGAGATAGAATTTCAATACACAGTGTTATTTTATGTCAACACATTGTTCTCAGCTATGCCGAAGAAGTACAAAGTTAAAGGATGTTATAATTTTTGCAAAGCTCTTGGAAAGGAGATGAAGGAGACCTTTCCTGATTTTCAAAACAACTGTTATTATTTGGAGAAGATACATCCCGAAGAGAGAAAGCTTATTGGATTTCAGATGAAGTCCCATTTGTTCTTTTATATATACTACAGACTGCTGTGGTTCTACAGAGATTTAAGGAGTGGTCTGTCAGGAAGGAAATAGTTTTTAATGCGTAAGATTATCAGCAAACTGAAAGTGCTTCTTGATAAGAAGCAAAAGAGACAGATGGTGGGCATAGTAATACTCATGCTCATCGGAGGCGTACTTGAATCCCTGGGTATTGCAATGATCGCCCCTGTAATGCAGGTGGTCATTGACCCTCAGAAGGTGGAGGAGAGCAAGATCCTCTCAGGTGTCTACAATTTCTTTGATCTAAGCAGTACGACTCAGCTGGCGGCACTTATCATGGTGGCGCTGATACTTGTGTTTGTCATAAAGAATATATTCCTGTATTTCATGAATGTTGTACAGCTCAGATTCGTATACACAAATCAGTTCGCAACATCGAGGCGCATGATGATCAACTTCATGCAGCGCCCTTATGAATACTATTTAAATGCAGATACTACGGTTATCCAGAGAAATATCACCTCTGATGTAAATAACCTCTACGCACTGATCCTGAGCTGCCTTCAGCTCATCAGTGAGATCATCGTATTTGTTTGTCTTGTTGCCATCCTTCTTAGCCAGGATGCTCAGATGACCATTACAATTGCTGTTCTTCTTGTGATAGTTCTTTTGGTCATCAAGTATTTCATTAAACCTGTCATGATCAAAGCCGGTCAGGACAATCAGGACTACTACAGCGGCCTCTACAAGTGGATATATGAGTCCGTTACAGGTATCAAGGAGATCAAGGTAACCAATAAGGAAAACTATTTTATAAACGGATATGCTGATTGCGGAGCAGGCTATGTAAATGCCGTTCAGAAATACAATCTCTACAACTCAACTCCAAGGCTTCTTATCGAGACTATTGCAATTGCCGGAATGGTGGGATATATGCTGGTTGTAATGCTCGCAGGAACAAGTATAACGACACTGCTACCTCAGCTCACTGTCCTTGCAGCAGCAGCAGCACGACTTTTGCCCAGCGCCAACAGGATAAATAACTATCTGACTTCAATCGCATATTTTGAGCCTTTCCTTGACAACGTAAGCGACAACCTCCAGATGGAGATCCATGACGAGTCCATTTCATATAACAGCGATGACTACCGCGTTAAGACTGCAGTTACTAAGCTCCCTGTGACAAAGACCATCAGGATGGAGGATATCACCTATAAATATCCCGGAACAGACAAGCTCATCCTTGACAAGGCAACCATGGAGATCCCGGTCGGAAAGAGCGTTGGAATCGTGGGTACATCAGGTGCGGGAAAGACAACAATAGTAGATGTCCTCTTGGGACTTCTTGAGCCGGAAAGCGGTAAGATACTGGCTGATGGCGTAGATGTAAACACTAATTATCAGGGGTGGCTTAAGAACATAGGCTATATCCCTCAGACTATTTTCATGACGGATTCAACCATCAGAAAGAATGTGGCTTTCGGTGTTCCTGAAGATGAGATAGACGATAATAAGGTATGGCAGGCACTTAAGGAAGCAGCTCTTGATGAGTTTGTAAAAGAGCTTCCGGAGGGGCTTGATACACAGATCGGAGAAAGAGGAATCAGGCTTTCCGGCGGACAGCGTCAGAGGATCGGAATTGCAAGAGCTCTTTTCGAAGACCCTGAGGTCCTTGTTCTGGATGAAGCAACATCCGCGTTGGACAACGATACCGAAGCTGCCATCATGGATTCCATCAACAGACTTCACGGAAGAAAGACTCTTGTGATCATTGCACACAGACTTCAGACTATTGAGAAGTGCGACATGATCTACA
>JAFSTR010000053.1 GCA_017445665.1 Butyrivibrio sp.
AAAACTTTCCGATACGGAAAGTATGCAAATTGATATATTTCATAAAAATTTCATAAGTTTGTAAACGTTTTCGCTTTCCTTTATTATAGTAATGAAGTAGAATAATGAGTTGTGTACAATCTACATTACAGGAATGTGTTTACTACGCGATTTTTGCGTTAGAAGTTTTAGAGGAGAATTATGAAGAAACTTGTAGAGATAAAGGATGTATGCAAGATATACAATCCCGGTGAGAATGAAGTCAGGGCGCTTAACCACGTGTCTCTGACCATAGGCGAGGGTGAGTTCGTTGCTATTATCGGACAGTCCGGCTCCGGTAAGTCAACGCTTATGAACATGCTCGGTTGCCTTGATACGCCTACCAGCGGCAAGTATTTCCTGCATGGTCAAGATGTATCGCACATGACAGATGACGAGCAGTCTGATGTAAGGAACAGAGAGATCGGATTTATATTCCAGGGCTTTAACCTGATCCCTTCACTTACTGCTCTTGAAAATGTTGAACTTCCTCTAATATATAGAGGTGTCAGCAAGAAGGAGAGGGTAAGACTTGCAAGCGCAGCCTTAAACAGCGTTGGCCTGGCTAAGCGTATGACCCACAAGCCAAACGAGATGTCCGGCGGACAGCAGCAGAGAGTTGCCATTGCAAGAGCCATAGCCCAGGCACCGCCTATACTTCTGGCGGATGAGCCCACAGGTAACCTGGACACAGGATCAACCAAAGAGATAATAACAATAATCAAGAGGCTTTACCACGAGGGAAGAACGGTCATCATCATCACTCATGACCCCGGTATTGCCAAGCAGGCCAAGAGGATAATCACCATTTCCGACGGAATGATCAAGAGTGACATCATCAATCCTGATTATAAGGACGAAATCTGATAAGAGTAAAAGTTTTGCTGAATGAAAGTAATGGAGGAGAATCTATGTCTGAGAACAAGAACAAGAATAAAGACATACAGAATGAAACTGTGGAAAAAGAGGCTGTAGAGAGCACAGGAAGTGCTGTGAATGCTGCACCTGAACTTAACAATGAGATCAGAGAAACTACCGGTGCCGACATGGAAGTCTATGACGACTACGATGTGACAGATCTGGCGGATTCTAACAAGAAGAAAAAGAGATTTAAGAAGAGATATGTTGTCATCGGTGTTGTGGCACTGATAATAATAGCTTTTATTGTCTCGAGATTAAATGCTGCAAAAAGTGCAGTCGTAATGGTTGAAACTCAGGATGTTGCCCTTGGATCGATCGAAAATGTCCTTTCAATTTCCGGTACGGTTCAGAGCGGAGAGACCAAAAGCTACTATTCTGAAGTTCAGGGAAAGATTGAGAAGGTCAATGTAAAAGTAGGTGACAAGGTAAAAGCAGGCGATGAGCTCTTTTCCTTCGATCAGGAAGCCCTTGATCTTGCTCAGAAGAACGCAGAGCTTGCAATCAAGCAGGCAAAGGGTACCTACAGCGCTACAGCTGCCGGAGCAACTGTTTCCGATTCGGCAGAGTATTATGCTCAGAATATGACTCTTGATCAGATCAACAACAGGATCGATCAGATCACAAATGAGTCTGAAGCTGTTGAGAAGCAGATCACCGAGAAAAAGAACAGGATAAGCCAGACCATTGATGAACTCAATAAAGTTGTGATGGATTACAACCAGAACAGAGTTACAGATAAAGCAGAAGGCTACAATGCTACAGACAGAAAAGACAGCGACGGAAATGAGATGTATCTTCAGACACAGGAAGCTTTGGTTGATGCACAGGCTGCTCTCACAAGAGATCCTGAGATCATAGCATGGCAGGATCAGCTCACAGCTCTTAAGGATGAGGCCAGCAGACTTAATTCTGCCCGCAGCTTAAAGGTCAGCGGCGGAACTTTATCTGCCCAGAAGGCATCACTTGATTCAACAGAGCTTAATCAGGGCGATACACTTGCCAAGATCGAATCTGCAAAAGAGGGTATCAAGGCAGAGTTTGACGGCGTTGTAACTGCAATTCCCGCCAATGTGGCTGAGGGAGCAATGGTAACAGCCGGAGCCCAGATGCTTACTATGGCAAACCTTGAGGACGTACAGGTTTCCATTCAGGTTTCAAAGAGTGATCTTCCTAAGATCTCAGAGGGACAGAAGGTTGATATCACTATCAATGCTAAGCCATATAACGGAGAGATCACAAAGATTTCCGGAAATGCCAGCAAGAACGCCAATGGTGTTGCTGTGGTTGAGACCATCATCAAGGTGCTCAATCCTGATTCAGACATTATTTTCGGAGTTGAAGCAAGCAACAAGATCCATGCTCAGAAGGCCGATAACACTATCGTTCTTCCTTATGAGTATGTTCAGACAGATTCTACAGGCGACTATGTATATGTACTTGCTGCAGACAGCACTGTTCAGAGAAAAGACGTTGTGATCGGAATTTCAACATCTACTGATGCACAGATCACAGAAGGACTTGAGGTTGGTGACAAGGTCATCACTTCAGATGTGACAAATCTTACAGAAGGCATGGTTGTAGTAGCACAGTAAACTAATGGGAAAAGTATCAGAGTATTTTAAAAGTGCAATTAAACAGATAATAGGTAACGGCTACAGGACTCTGATGACAATGCTCGGTATTGTCATAGGAATTGCGGCTGTTATTGCGGTTGTTTCCCTGGGAAACGGCATGAGCAGTTACGTTAAGAACTCTCTCAATGATCTTGCCGGGAACTATGGAATGCTCACCATCAATACAGCCAAAACATCAGAGCGACTTACCAAAGATGACATTGCTGCAATTGAGGAGGCGCTGCCAAATTCCAAAGGAGTTTCACCGAATCTTTCTGTCTTTGGAAAGGTAAAGGGCAGAAAGGGAACCTTTGATGCATCGGTAAATGGTGGAACCGAGGCTCTTCGTTACTCACTCAGCAACGATATTGTAAAGGGACAGTATTTTACAAGATCCCAGGTGGATTCAGGACAGAGAGTCTGTGTCATGCTTCTGGATGATGCCAAGACAATCTTTGGAACTGAAG
Source organism: Butyrivibrio sp. (assembly GCA_017445665.1). Lineage (GTDB taxonomy): Bacteria > Bacillota > Clostridia > Lachnospirales > Lachnospiraceae > Butyrivibrio. The sequence goes on from JAFSTR010000053.1 coordinate 3,020, forward strand.
ATGTCATTGGCTTTGAGGTAGAGCTGACAATCTGGGGCAAGACAGCGACCTACACTATAGTCGGACTTCGTGATCACATGAATGACATGTATCAGTTTATCATGGAGGGACAGGATTACTTTGCTCAGATTGAAGTGCCATATACTGCGCTTGCTGCGGACTTTGATCTGGAGTCAGATAACTTCACTCAGCTCATATTGTTTGATTCTCAGGATACTCTGTCGAAATCGGTTGAGACGGCAAAAGACATCCTGATGAACTCCCACGGACTCAGAGGAACCTCAGCGCTTACAGCCCAGAGTATGGCAGACTTCTCGGATCAGCTCAATCAGATCCTCGGGTATGCCCAGAGCTTTTTGCTCCTTGTATCTGTTATATCCCTCATCGTAGGCGGAATCGGTGTTATGAACATCATGCTGGTTTCGGTTACGGAGAGAACAAGAGAGATTGGTATAAGGAAATCGATCGGCGCAAGTACCGGAGCGATCATGACTCAGTTTTTGGCAGAGGCAGCGATCCTGACTCTTCTCGGAGGAATCGTTGGCATTATCCTCGGAATAATAATGGCTACAGTGATCTGCAGTGCTATCGGATTTGATGTTATCATTACACCTACTTCTGTTATCGGAGCTGCGATCTTCTCGGTAATGATAGGTCTTTTCTTCGGAATCTATCCCGCCAGAAAGGCAGCCAAAATGAAGCCTATTGATGCGCTTAGATTGTGATGCGTTTTATAAAGGAATTATAGATGGGAACATTCGGAGAGTATATTAAAAGTGCTCTGTCAAGCATCCGGAACAACAAGGGAAGGTCATTTCTGACTATGCTTGGCATCATCATAGGAATTTCAGCGGTACTTACCGTCCTTATAATCGGAGACGGTATGAAGGCTACTGTCAACAGCGAGATTGATTCGCTCGGAGCTGCAACGATCACAGTTTCCCTGGACGATAACAAGACAGACAAGACCTTCACAAGAAACCAGCTGAAAACAATAGAAGAGAGTATCGACAATATATACGGAATATCGCCCAGCCTTTCGGTATGGGGAAATGTCAAAGGAAAAAAGCAGGACGAGTATGAACTGTATATAGACGGAGGCACAGCTGCCACTGAAAAGCAGGCAGGCATAAAGATGCTTCATGGCAGATACTACAGTGATTCAGATGTCGAAGACGGTAAAAAAGTTCTGGTAGTGAGCCAGACATTTGCCAATACGGTTTTTGGTTATGAGAAAGTAGTGGGACAGACTTTTGAGATGTCTGCCTACGACATAACTCAGGAGTTTACCGTAGTCGGAGTCAGGGAGGATACAACATTGGATCTGGCTTATGCAAGCTTCGGAGACGAGGCAATACTTACTGCCAGCGGTCCGTATACATCTTTGGCTGAAGCTTTCAATTATGATGTGGATTCAGCCTTTAACTCATTTAATATTTTCCTCGACAGTGATTACAAGGATGAGGTTCTAGCTCAGACCAGGTCTGTAGTAGAAAATGTCACAGAACTTCGCGGAGAAAACTGTGTAAAGATTTCATCCGGTGCAGGATTTGATCAGACAACAAACAGCATATTGACTATTATCACGTCTGTAGTTGCTATCATTGCTGCTATATCTCTTTTGGTAGGCGGGATAGGAGTTATGAATATCATGACAGTTTCTGTTACTGAGAGAACAAGAGAGATAGGCATAAGAAAATCTCTTGGCGCAAGGACTTCCTCAATACTTACACAGTTCCTTGCAGAGGCGGCGATCCTTACTTTCACCGGCGGTATTATAGGAATTATTTTTGGAGTCAGTGTTTCGTTTATCATATGTAAAGTAATAGATTTTACTTTCATGGTAAATCCCATTCTGGTAGTCGGAGTTGTTGCCATATCCACTGCCATTGGATTGTTCTTTGGTATTTATCCGGCAAAAAGAGCGGCAAACCTGGATCCGATAGAAGC
>JAFSTR010000054.1 GCA_017445665.1 Butyrivibrio sp.
AACCTCTCTCAGAAAGAGGTTAAGCAGTGCATCCAGTCCTTCGTTTACGGTGTTAATACACCTTCACGTTGGGGAACACAGGCTCCTTTCTCAAATATCACACTTGACTGGACCGTTCCTAACGACCTTAAGAACCTCAACTGTATCGTAGGCGGCAAAGAGCTTGACTTCACATACGGTGAGTGTCAGCACGAAATGGATATGGTAAACAAGGCATTTATCGAGATCATGATCGAGGGAGATGCCAACGGACGCGGATTCCAGTATCCTATCCCTACATATTCAATAACACGTGATTTTGATTGGAGCGAGACAGAGAACAACAAGCTCCTGTTTGAAATGACAGCTAAGTATGGTACTCCATACTTCTCAAATTACATCAACTCTGACATGGAGCCTTCAGATGTTCGTTCCATGTGCTGCAGACTTCGTCTCGACCTCAGAGAGCTCCGCAAGAAATCCGGCGGATTCTTCGGTTCCGGCGAGTCAACAGGTTCTATAGGCGTTGTTACCATCGATATGCCTCGTATTGCTTATCTTTCAAAAGACGCTGATGAGTTCTACAAGAGACTTGATCACCTTATGGATGTTGCAGCACGAAGCCTCCACACCAAGAGACAGGTTATCACCAAGCTCCTTGATCAGGGTCTTTACCCTTATACAAAGAGATACCTGGGATCCTTCTCAAACCACTTCTCAACTATCGGCCTTATCGGCATGAATGAAGTCGGTCTTAATGCTAAGTGGATCCGGGCAGACATGACAGACAAGAGGACTCAGGAATTCTCCAAGGATGTCCTCAACCACATGAGAGATCGTCTTGGTGAGTATCAGGTAATGTATGAGGGAGAACTCTTTAACTTAGAGGCTACTCCGGCAGAGTCAACAACTTACCGCTTTGCTAAGCACGACAAAGAGCTTTATCCCGACATTATCACAGCTAACATGAACGGAACTCCTTACTACACCAACTCATCTCACCTTCCTGTTGGTTACACTGAGGATATCTTCTCCGCTCTTGATATCCAGGATGAGCTTCAGACACTTTATACATCAGGAACCGTATTCCATGCATTCCTCGGCGAGAAGCTTCCTGACTGGAAGGCAGCTGCAAGCCTTGTAAGAAAGATTGCAGAGAATTACAAGCTTCCGTATTACACAATGTCACCTACATACTCAGTATGTAAGGAGCATGGCTACCTTTCAGGTGAGCAGACAGTATGTCCTCACTGCGGAGCCAAGACTGAAGTTTACAGCCGTATTACCGGCTACTACCGCCCTGTTGCCAACTGGAACGATGGTAAGGCTCAGGAATACAAAGATCGTAAGGTATACAACATCGGCAATTCCAAGCTCACACATGTTGGTCCCAAGCAGGCAAGCTTCGTAGAAGCTGCTGTTAAGAAGTCCAACACAGAGGCCGGAAGCAGTGCAGAGAACCTCACAGATCAGACAGTAATGCTCTTCAAGACCCAGACCTGCCCTAACTGTAAGATAGCAGGTTCACTCCTTGATAAGGCAGGCATCAAGTACAGTACACTCGATGCTAATGAGCATCCCGATCTTGTAGAGAAATTTGGAATCATGCAGGCTCCTACTCTTGTAGTTAAGTCAGGTGATGATTTCAAAAAGGTTCTTGGAGTTTCAGACATTAAGAGCTGGATTGCAGACAGCCAGGTATCATAACAGAACATAAATCAAGGGACAGGCTTTACACCAAAAAGCCTGTCCCTATTTTGTCTCAGCATATTACAGTCATCTGTCAGCAAAGATTTTTAACAACACCAACGGATACATAATTGTCCAATACAGCTCCATAGTCTGTTCCTTCCTCGTGAACGGGGCAATAAATCCCATCCACCATAAGGCTTACTCCGCCATCAGGAAGATCTGCCGTCTTTTTATATCTGTCAGTAAAGAAAGGTGTCCTCGACACTGTCCTGTCTCTAAGTATTCCCTTACATTCAGAAAGCTTGCACCCCGGAAAGTTTATGCTGTCCACATATCCCGGAACATATTCTCTTTCGAGCATCTCTGCCATAAGCTCTTTTAAATAGCGGTCAGTGACCTCGTGGATTCCGTTATTGCCCTCCGAAAAGGCTATAGAATGGAATCCCTGGAACTCTCCTTCGAAGGCAGCGCCCAGTGTTGCTGAATACTGGATATCCGAAGAAACATTATAGCCGTAGTTGATCCCTGACATTACAACATCAGGTTTCTCCTTCATCAGGTACAAGCATCCTACCCTCACACAGTCGCTGGGCGTTCCTGAGCAGGCATAGGCAGTAACTCCATCCATTCCAAAGTCCACAGGGTTTACATCAACGCTGTGTCTCAATGTCAGGCTGTGGGATGCTGCGCTTCTCTCGCTCTCGGGAGCAACCACAAATACATCACCAAACTCAAGAGCACAGGCGACAAGCCTCTTAAGGCCGTCTGATCTTATTCCGTCATCGTTTGTTATCAGGATATGTCTTTTACCCAAAA
>JAFSTR010000055.1 GCA_017445665.1 Butyrivibrio sp.
CCAACTGATCCCATCCATGTGTGTGATCTTCCGTCACCTGAAGGTCCTACAGGCCATCCGCAAAGGTTCCACTTGTAAGGGAATGTAGCATCATCCATGAATGCTGCAACGTCCCATGTACCGCATGCGTAGAAGGCAACCTGTCCGTCAAGCCATCTCTGGTATCCGCCAAGTGCTGTATCCTGCTCAACTGAAGGTGTAAGGCCGTTCTTTGTAAGGTCTGTGTAGAATGTAAGAGCCTCTGTAAGCTGAGGGTTGTTAGCTACGTTAACCTTGGTCATGTCGTCGTTAAGGAACTTAACACCGTTTGAGTAAAGGAAAGGTGTCATGCCCCACTGATCTGCGCAGGCAACGCCCCACTGATCAACTTCTCCGTCGCCGTCCTTATCCTTGGTAAGAGCTTTACATACTTCCTCGAACTCTGCGTATGTGTATGGCTTGTTAGGATCGGGATATTCAAGACCTGCCTCATCGAAGAGGTCCTGGTTGTAAGCAAATGCAAAACATGAGAGATCCTTAGGGAATGCGTAGAGTGAACCCTTGCCGATCTCGCTTCCATCGTAGCGGTAGATCTCCTGTGTTGTTCCCCAAATGCTGTTTATTGTTGCATCGTCCACATAGCTGTCAAGTGGAAGGATGTAACCGTTGTCCACATAAGAACGAACTGCTGCAGGTCCTACGTAGAATACGTCAGGCATGTCACCTGCTGTCATGTTGGCGATCATCTTCTGGTTGTACTCATCCTGTGTAGTAACCTCAAAGACTACTTCCTTAACCTGATCCTTGTGCTCTTCAACGAACTCATCGATGAGCTGCTGGTAGATTTCCTTCTCATGCTCCTGCATGTAGAGGAATACGTGGATTGTCTGATCACCTTCACCTGCAAGGGTCTCGGTTGATGACTCTGAGCTGGTCTCAGCTGCAGCTGTGTCTGCTGCCGGTTCTGCCGGAGTAGCTTCGCCTGCTTCCTCAACAGTTGTTGTTGAGCAGCCTGCAAGAATACCCATTGACATAAAGCCGGCTAATAGAATACTCAAAACTTTCTTCTTCATAGCAAATCCTCCTAAAAAAATTGCGTTAACTAGCATCTGTTATAGCAATTTTACTAAACAGGATTATTGGGCGTCAATGGGTATTTTAGATTTTCCTTAAATATTTTAAATTTTTGTCGTTTTACACAAAAAACTAAAGTTGTTTTTGTTAATCTATAAATGGTAATCAGTCAATTCTGGTCTCGTAGATGTTGGTTTCAAAGAATTTGTTGAAGCCCTGCCATCCGGGAACAGTGACATTCTGCAGGATTTCAGTGAAAGTTTCCATCTTTGCATCAGTGTTGTCAGCAAGATTTAAAGCAACAGCTTCCATGATCGCAGGCTTCTTGGGTGAGCCGTACTCAAACTCGCCGTGGTGGGCAACAATGCAGTGCTGAAGCTCCTGCTTTAACAGCTCAGGGAAGCCTTCGATACGGGCGGCTTTTTCACCCACCATCATTGCACCCATGACAATGTGGCCTAGGAACTGGCCCTCGTCGGTGTAATCATTGACAGGGAAAAGAGAAAGCTCCTTTGTTTTACCTATATCATGGCAGATGGCTGCTGTAATAAGAAGGTCTCTCTTGAGCATAGGATAAGCGCCCGCCATGTAGATGCAGAGCTTGGTAACACTTAAGGTGTGCTCCAAAAGACCTCCGATAAAGCCGTGGTGTACAGTCTTGGCTGCGCTTGATTTGCGGAATTTCTCGATGAAGTCCTTATCGTTTATAAAGAATTCCTCAAGAAGCTTTTTTAAATAAGGATTTTCTACAGTTGCGATTATTCCCAGCAGCTCTTTATACATTACGTCGTTATCTTTGCTGGAAACAGGAAGGAAGTTGGAGAGATCGTACTCTCCTTCAGAGCATTTTCTGGCTCTTTTGATATTGACCTGAACAGCACCGTTAAAGCTGGTTACTTCACCAAAGACATCGATACAGTCCTGAGCATCAAACTCGTCGATACCGGCGCCTCCTGGCTCCCAGATCTTGGCATCTACAGTGCCTGTCTTATCCTGGAGGGTTACGGAATAATACTCCTTTCCGTTCTTGGTGGTAGCTGACTGCTTGTGTTTACACATATAAATGTCAGCAACTCTGTCCCCTGGTTTAAGATCCTTGATAAATTTCATAAAAACCTCATTTCTAACAATAAATTAATTGTGAGTGGCACTTGATAATGTCACTTCTATATCAAGCTCAATGTAATCATTTGGAGCCTGTCTTTTTACTGCAACAGTTATTATATCATCCGGTGAGCACTGCGCAAGCTTGGAGATAAACTGTTCATAGGAAGCAACCTCGCTGCCGTCGATGGCAGTGATTATGTCTCCGCTCTGGATTCCGGCCTGCATTGCAGGTGAACCGAGCTCTGTCTTTGTGATGTAAGCACCGGCAGGGATGTTTTGCTGTTCCTGAATGTCAGTGGGAATCGTAGTTCCGTGTACGCCGAGGTATGCTCTGTCGCGGCCGTTGGAGAGGTCTTCAAACAGAGACTTGAGCTCGGTAATGCCGATGGCGCAGATGTGGCTCTGAAGATCGTCTGTGTTAAAGGACATATCGATGATTCCGATAACCTGACCGTTTAAGTTGGCAAGTACACCGCTTCCCAGGGTACTTCCGTAAATATCTGTGGTAAGAAGCTTGTAGTAGGAGTCTTCCAGATCGAGGGTTGTCTTTTCACTGGTTATGATGCCGTAGGAGATGGAGCCCTGTACGCCGATCGGGCTTCCTACTGCAATGACCGGAAGACCTGTCATTGTACCGTTGTTGGAGCTTCCAAGAAAGGCGGTAGTAACTTTTTGCCTTGTGCTGTCCGAGAGATTGGACCGGCTGACACTGATGACACTAATGCCTGTAACGTCATCGGTAAGCTTCACTTCAGCATTTGCCACGGCACCGTTAAAGAAGGTGACCCTGATACTCTCAGCTTCACTGATGGCTGAGGATGGAACAACGATATAGTAATTTGTACCGTTGTTGGCGATGATGACACCTGATGCAGATCCGCTGCTCTCGAAGGATTCGTTGAACCAGTTGGTATCATTGGATACGGCAGTGACAGTTACAATACTGCTTCCAACGCTCTGGGCCACTGCCTTAAGGGATGACATCATCTTGCCGTAGTCAGCAGCAGAGAAGGTGTAGGAGGCAATGGCTTCATCGATCTGATCCTTCTGGTTTGCCTCAAGGTACTGGGCTTCGATCTCTGCTATCTGATTATCATCCGCATACATTTCTTCGGGAGTAAGCTCGTCCTGGACCTCTTCCTCCGGGAAGGAGATGGGCTCCGGCTCTGCCTCCGGATAGAGCCTGTCACTGAATACGGGCTGCAGAAACAGGAACGTAAAGCAGGCCACGATTCCGAATACTATTGCAAGAAAGAATGTGATGACTGTTCTTCTTAAGAGTTTTTTTCTGTTTATGGGGCGCTGTTTAATCTTTTCGCTGATAAAACCTGTATCCGCCAATACTTCTTTTTTCTCATCCTGATTAAGAGGCATCTCTTTTACCTTCCCAAGCTCAAAATATTACATACATTATAGTATAGATTGACTCACTAGTCACGGAGCGCTTTAAATGGTAAACTGTAATTTGGACAATTATGTAAAAAGGCAGAAAATAAGGTTTTAGAGATGAACAAAAAAGCATTACACGTACTTGAGTACGACAAGATAATAGAAAAACTCGCCGATCATGCAACTTCAGAGCCCGGAAGGAAGCTCTGCCGCGAGCTTGAGCCGTCTTCTGATATCAGGGAGATAAGGAAGAACCTGCAAAAGACAAATGATGCGATTGCAAGGATCTTCAAGAAGGGTTCTATCAGCTTTGGGGATAATAAGGAGTTTGGCGGAACTCTAAAGGCCCTTAAGATCGGCTCGTCACTTGATATGGCGTCGCTCCTTAGGCTTGCTTCGTTTCTGGATAACGTAAACAGGGTAAAGAGCTACGGAAGACCGCCAAGAGATGATGAAGAAGGAGATTCACTTACAGAGTCCTTTCAGATGCTTGAGCCCCTTACCTTTGTGTCGGCAGAGATCAGGAGATGCATCGTATCGGAAGATGAGATGAGCTCTGATGCTAGTCCTGCGCTTAAGCATATAAGGCGCGGAATGATGCTGGCCAATGACCGTATCCACGAGCAGCTTGGCAAGATGATAAACGGACCGCTCAGAACTTATCTTCAGGATGCGGTAGTTACCGTCAGAGGCGACAGATACTGTATTCCGGTTAAGGCTGAGTACAAATCCCAGGTAAACGGTCTTGTTCACGACCAGTCATCTTCGGGATCAACGCTCTTTATCGAGCCGGCAGCAGTTGTTGAGCTCAACAACAAGATCCGTGAGATGGCACTTCAGGAGAGCGCAGAGATCGAGAAGATCCTTATGGAGCTGAGTCTTTCTGTGGCTGAACATGTCGATGCCATAAGGTATAACTGCGAGATCATGACGGATCTCGACTTTGTATTTGCCAAGGCTTCCTATGCTCTGGAGATAAATGCCATCACGCCTGTATTTAACGAGCAGCACATTTTTGATATCAAGAAGGGAAGACATCCTCTTATTGCAAAAGACAAGGTGGTTCCCATCGACGTTTACGCCGGCCGTGACTTTGATATGCTGATAATAACAGGACCAAATACCGGTGGTAAAACAGTTACATTAAAGACGGTAGGTCTTTTGACACTCATGGGACAGGCGGGGCTTGCGATACCTGCCGGGGACAGATCGGAGCTTTCGGTATTCGAGGAAGTTTACGCAGATATCGGAGATGAGCAGAGCATTGAGCAGTCTCTTTCAACCTTCTCATCACATATGACAAACACAGTGGCAATCCTTGAGAATGCCAACGAGAACAGCCTGTGCCTATTCGATGAGCTGGGTGCGGGAACTGACCCCACAGAGGGTGCGGCTCTTGCGATCTCAATCCTCAATGACCTTCACAAGAGGAAGATCAGGACCCTCGCTACAACGCACTACTCAGAACTCAAGGTCTATGCGCTCAACACAAAGGGCGTTCAGAACGCGAGCTGCGAGTTTGACGTGGAGTCGCTAAAGCCAACATACAGGCTTCTCATCGGACTTCCCGGTAAGAGTAATGCCTTTGCGATCTCGTCCAAGCTTGGGCTTCCCGACAGGATCATCGAGGCTGCCAGCGAGCAGATAAGTACAGAGGATAAGCGCTTTGAAGATCTTATTGCAGATCTTGAGATGAGTCGCAAGACCATTGAGAATGAGCGCCTTGAGATAGAGCAGTACAAGAAAGAGGCCGAGGAGCTGCGCAGAGCCCTTGAGCAGAAGACTGACAAGCTTGACCGCCAGAAGGAAGATATCCTGCGTGAAGCTCATGAACAAGCCAGACAGATACTTCAGGAAGCTAAGGATGTTGCGGATGAGACCATTAAGGTCTACAGAAAAGCAGGTCCGAACGCCTCTATGCAGGATCTTGAGAGGACCAGGACGAAGCTCAATGAGAAGATATCCGATAAGAACAAGGCTATCTCCAAGAAGAAAGAGCTGCCGGCCGATCATCAGATCCTTAAAGAGTCTCAGCTTAAACTTGGCGAGAGTGTAAAGATAGTATCCATGGGACTTAAGGGAACCATTTCTTCAAAGCCTGACAAGGACGGAAATCTCTTTGTCCAGTGCGGCATCATGAAGACCAAGGCCAACATAAGAGATCTGGTGCTTATCGGAGATGAGGATCCAAAGGCTGCCATGAAGAAGTTCTATGGAAGAAACACCTCCGGAGGCGGAAAAATGGACCTTTCAAAGGCTTCCACCATCAGGACGGAGATCAATCTTATAGGTAAGAACAGCGATGATGCAGTCGCTGCTTTGGATAAATACCTGGATGATGCTTACATGTCACATCTTAACAACGTAAGAGTCGTTCACGGAAAGGGAACAGGTGCCTTAAGGCAGGCTGTGCATCAACATCTTAAGGGGGTACCCTATGTTAAGTCCTTTAAGCTGGGTGAGTTCGGTGAGGGCGACGCAGGGGTTACAATTGTTACTTTTATAAAGTAAGAGGGGAAACGTAAAATGGTTAGCAAACAGAAAATCTTAATCGTAGACGACGACAATAACATCGCAGAGCTCATATCTCTTTATCTGGTAAAAGAGTGTTTTGAGACCAAGATCTGCAACGACGGCGAGACGGCGATCAATACTTTTGACACATTTAAGCCAAACCTTGTACTGCTTGATCTGATGCTTCCCGGTATTGACGGATATCAGGTCTGCAGAGAGCTAAGGACCAAGAGCCAGGTGCCGGTGATCATGCTCTCTGCCAAGGGCGAGGTCTTTGATAAGGTTCTTGGCCTTGAGATGGGGGCTGATGACTACATGGAGAAGCCCTTCGATTCAAAAGAACTTGTGGCCAGAGTAAAGGCTGTCCTTAGAAGATACAAACCTCAGGTTCAGGAGGTTCAGGAGTCTGATGACAAGGTTGTAAGATATCCTGACCTTGAGATAAACATGACAAATTACTCAGTAACATACATGGGCGAGAGAGTTGACATGCCTCCCAAGGAGCTGGAGCTTTTGTACTTTCTTGCAGCATCGCCCAATCACGTATTTACCAGAGAGCAGCTTCTTGATCAGATCTGGGGCTATGAGTACATCGGAGATACCAGAACAGTAGATGTTCATATCAAGAGACTTCGTGAGAAGTTAAATGACCACGACAAGTGGAGACTTGCTACCATCTGGGGAATCGGTTATAAATTTGAGGTACAACAGTAAATGAAACGGACCCTTTACATCAAATTTCTGCTGGCATATCTTTTGTTCGGCATATTTGGGTTTATTGTGGTTGCGACCTTCGTATATGGCATGACCTTCGACCGCCTGCGGCGTGATAAGGCAGATAACATGTACCAGGTGGCCACACAGATTGCCAACACTTATGCGGCGGATCTTTACAATTCAGAGACTTCGCTTGAGACGGTGCATGGAGAGCTTTCTTCACTGTCCAGGTACATGGATAACTCTCCCATATGGATTGTTAACCCGTCGGGGCGTCTGGTTCTTGATTCCTCGAGGGTTTTGGAACCGGGAAAAGAGGTTGTGATTGAAGGATTTGACCCGACAGTAACAGGTTCAAGCTATTACACCACCGGGGATTTCTGGGGCTCTTTTAACCGAGAGATGCTCAGCGTGTTTGCTCCGATAACAGCCAATTACAAGGTTCAGGCCTACGTGGTTATTCACACATCGATGGCTGCGCTGGAGAAAAAAGCAAATACATTCCTCAACATCTCTTACCTGATGCTGATAGTTCTTTTCCTGCTGTCTCTGATAATCCTTATCTTCTTCACAGAGCTGGTGTATGTGCCGCTTCGCAAGATCACCAAAGCGACGGAGCAGTATGCAGCCGGAAATATGAGCTATGAGTTCTCTGTGGAGTCTGAGGATGAGATGGGGTATCTGGCAGCTTCCCTTTCCTACATGGCAGGTGAGATCGCGCGTCAGGAGGATGACCAGAAGAAGTTTGTGGCCAACGTATCCCACGATTTCAGATCCCCCCTCACATCCATAAGAGGTTATCTTGTGGCGATGCAGGACGGAACCATTCCGCCCGAGATGCACGAGAAGTACCTGGGGATAGTAATTAACGAGACAGACAGACTGACCAAGCTCACCAACGAGCTTCTTACTCTAAACAACATGAGTACCAAGGGAAGACTCCTTAATAAGACTGACTTTGATATCAATGCAGTCATAAGGAAGGTTGCTGAGTCCTTTGGTGGAACCTGCATAGACAAAAAGATTGCAATAGAGCTGGTGCTCACAGATGACAAGATGCTTGTAAATGCTGATGTCGACAAGATCCAGCAGGTGCTCTACAATCTTGTGGATAATGCCATCAAGTTCAGTCACAACGACTCTTCCATTAAGATAGAGACCACTGAGAAGCACAGCAAGGTCTTTGTTTCAGTCAAGGATAGCGGTATCGGAATTCCCAAGGAAGATTTAAAGCTTGTTTTTGACAGATTTTATAAGTCCGACGCCTCAAGAGGTAAGGACAAGAAAGGCACCGGCCTTGGTCTTGCGATTGTAAAAGAGATCATCAAGGCCCACGACGAAAATATCAATGTTATCAGCACCCAGGGAGTTGGAACTGAGTTCATCTTTTCGCTCCCTAAGTCTGCAGCGATGGATGCTGATGACGAGGAGTAATAAATGCACATAGTACTGCACCAGCCGGAGATTCCTCAGAATACCGGCAATATCGGAAGAACCTGCGTCGCAACAGGCACAAGTCTTCATCTTATAGAGCCCCTGGGATTTCGTCTCGGGGAAAAAGAGCTAAAAAGAGCCGGGATGGATTACTGGGATAAGCTCGATGTCACAAGATACATGGACTACCGGGATTTTATGGAGAAGCACCCCGGGGCCAGGATATGGTACGCCACCACCAAGGCAAAGCGCACCTACGCCGAAGCGAACTTTGGCATGGACGACTTTATCATGTTCGGAAAAGAGAGCGCGGGAATTCCGGAGGAGATCCTTGTGGACAATGAAGAGACCTGCATCAGGATTCCAATGGGTGAGGATATAAGATCGTTGAACCTGTCCAATTCGGTTGCGATTGTGCTCTATGAGGCCCTCAGACAGAATGACTTTGCAGGGCTTGAAAGAGAGGGCGAGCTTCACAGACTGCATTGGCGAACGTAGTGAGAGGTTATAAATGGGAAAAGAAAATTTTCTTTATAAGAAGGACGATGTTCTGACCGTGGACATTGTTGATATCGGAAACGACGGAGAGGGCATAGGCAAAATTGATGGCTATACCCTCTTTATTAAAGATGCGGTAATTGGCGATAAGGTCAGCGCCAAGGTCATGAAGGCCAAAAAGAACTATGCTTATGCGCATCTCGAGAAAGTGCTGGAGGCTTCGGAATTCAGGCAGGAAGCAAGATGCCCTATTGCGCGTCAGTGCGGCGGCTGCCAGATCCAGAACATGACCTATGAGAGGCAGCTTGAGTTCAAGCAGAATAAGGTTCGCAATAACATCGTGCGCCTTGGCGGTTTTGATGAGGCTTTTGTTGACAGCGTCATGGAGCCGATCATCGGAATGGACGAGCCCTGGAGATACAGGAACAAGGCCCAGTATCCGATCGGTACGGGCAAGGATGGAAAGCCCGTTGCAGGATACTATGCAGGAAGAACCCACAGCATCATCCCTGTTGAGGATTGTCTCATCGGGGTAAAAGAGAATCAGGAGATCATTGACGTTATCCTAACCCACATGGAGAAATATAAAGTCTCTGCCTACGACGAAGTCGGTGGCAAGGGGCTTTTAAGGCACGTGCTGATAAGGAAGGGCTTTACCAGCGGGCAGATCATGGTGTGCCTGGTGATCAATTTCTCCGGAAAAGGCGCAGAATATATTCCGGGGCAGAGGGAGCTTACAGAGAAACTGTCTGAGATTGACGGAATGACCAGCATTTCCGTCTCCATAAATACCGAGAAGACTAACGTGATCATGGGGCTTAAGATCCGCACGATCTGGGGAGCGGATACCATATCCGATACCCTGTGCGGACTTGAGTTTGAGATTTCGCCCTTATCGTTCTATCAGGTTAACCCTGTCCAGACCCAGAAGCTCTACGGACAGGCCATAGAATATGCGCATCTCACGGGAAAAGAGACGGTTTGGGACCTTTACTGCGGAATCGGAACCATCTCTTTATCCATGGCAAAAGCAGCAGGCCATGTCTACGGAGTTGAGGTTATTCCGGATGCCGTGGAGGACGCCAAGAGAAATGCTGACAGGAATGGACTTGATAATGCGGATTTCTACTGTGGTAAGGCTGAGGAAGTCCTGCCAGAGTTTTATGAGAAGAGGAGGCTTGGCGTAGATGGCGATACCGTGTCAGATGCTGCACTTCATCCTGACGTCATCGTTGTAGATCCTCCCCGTAAAGGGTGCGACAGCGCCTGCCTTGAAACCATGCTCAAGATGCAGCCCAATCGCATCGTCTATGTAAGCTGCGACTCCGCAACGCTCGCAAGAGACCTTCGTATCCTGTGCGACGGCGGCTATGAGATAAAGAAGGTGCGCCCCTGCGATATGTTCAGCTGGAGCGTACATGTTGAAACAGTCGTTCTCTTAACGAAAACGACTGATAAGGAAGTTTGAGTTTAGAGAATGCTGTTGTTCTGGCGAGCCCCGTATTTTGGGGCGAGAGCAGAACTTCCTTGTGAAATAGCGGTGGGATGCGAAAATTCAAATCATTGCGACCGGATTTTTCTTTGTTTATATAGTTAAATAGCGGAGAACCGGTTGGTTTGGCGACTTATATTGGTTTCAACAGGTGCCCGTAGTGGGGATTTCCTGTTGGGAATGCAGTTTTAATCAATTCCAACAGATGATTTTAACAGCATCTCCCTGTTGGAGATGCTGTTTTTGTCAAAACCAACAGGAAGAAAGCAGGGTAACAGCCTGTTGAAAGTAGTTGATAAGGAAAATACAACAGGAAAATACGGACGCAGGAAGCTGGAAGAAGCTATTCGTAAGATTAAAGAGTATGAAGGATTGAAAAGAATTATTGTATGCACAAACAGCAACCTGGCTGTGCCAAAGAATTATGAATCTGTCGGTTTTACTTTATATGACAGGAAGATAAATGAAACGGAAAGTGCCTATACAGGAGATTATCTGTATTATGAGATTGTGATTTAAGGGAAACATACATGATTTTGAGAAAAATAGGCAGAAATGAATATAAAGGATACCTTGAATTTGCTAATGAGTGTATTGCGAACCGTGTTTATCCAATGTCAATTGTGACCGGGACTCAGGATGGAGATATATACACAGATGATAAAGGATGCACATTGTTCTGGCATTATTGCGGCTTTGCATATATCTCGGGGAATGTGAGTGAGGATGTTCTTGAAGAAGTATATCAAAAGTTTTTTGTACCTGATACGGAACGAAGATTTATATTGATAACAGACTCGGAGCATGCTTCGAATTACTATTCAGGCAATAACGACCTTCGAATTGATAAGAGAATTGAATATACACATGGCGGGATTCCTGAGCACCGACCGATACTTGATGATAATTATATTGTTGAGAGTATTACAGCAGACAATATAGATGACGTTTCAGGAAGGATCACACCCTCTTTTTCCTGGAAAGACAGCGAAGCGTTTCTCCGAAATGGATTCGGATTCATGGCTAGAAGTAAGGATGATGGAAGCTTTGCTGCAGTGGCATTTTCAAGTGCCGTCAGTCCTGAAGAGGTGGATATTGGAGTTGAGACTGCTGAAGCGCATAGGCACCATGGACTGGCATCATATCTTGCATACAGGATGTGCGAAGAAATCATACAACAAGGCAGGAGACCTGTATGGGCACATGCTGAAACAAATGCAGGTTCGCAGAAAACTGCGCTCAGCGTAGGTTTTAAGCCATGCAGGATAAATACAGTCATTCATAAGAAGCAATAAACAGGGGATGAAGAATTTGATAGAATACAGAGCAGCAACATTAGAAGACGCAGAACTTCTGGTAAATATATATGATGCAGCATTTTACAGTGATTATGTAAGATATGGTGTGTGCCCGGGTTACGGCAATACAAAAGAAATGATGGAAGAGTCAATCGGGCGATATCCAAAACATGTAATATTATGCGATAATGTGCCGGTTGGAAGCGTTTCAAGTAAAGAGATCGAAGTTGGAGTATATGAGATTGGCTGCTTGTGCATCGTTCCGGAGTTTCAGGGAAGGGGAATTGGGACTCGGGCAATTCAGTTTGTAAAGACACTCCATGAGGATTGGGAGAAACTCACTTTGGTTACGCCTATCAGCAAGAAAGAAAATGTGAAGTTTTACACTGAAAAATGCGGATTCCAAATAGTATCAACCGAAACAGATAATGATGTTGAGCTTGCAAGGTTTGTCCTTGAAAGATTAGGAGAGAACAACAAATGATAATACTTATCACGGGAGCATCTCATACAGGCAAGACTCTACTTGCTCAGCGGATGCTTGAAAAATATAAATATCCGTATCTTTCTATCGATCATCTGAAGATGGGACTGATCAGGAGCGGGAAGACTAATCTTACTCCGGAAGATGATGATGAAATGACAACGTATCTATGGCCGATAATACGGGAAATGATAAAGACTGCGATAGAGAACAGGCAGAATCTGATCGTTGAAGGCTGTTATATCCCCTTTGACTGGCGCAGGGATTTCAGCGAAGATTATCTGCAGGATATCAGATTTATCTGTCTTGCGCTGACAGATAGCTATATTGATGCAAATTTCGATAAGATTAAGGAACATGCTTCCGACATAGAATCAAGATTGGATGATTCGGATTGCACGGTCGACCAGATAAAAGCAGATAACAGAAGATTTATAGAAGGATTTGAAAAGACAGGTGAACATATAGAACTCATAGATTCGAATTACGAACAGGTTATAGAGAAGGCCTCTCGTCTATAGGCGGACGAGAGGTCTTTTTCCATTTATACTTTGTACTTCCTGTATCTTCCAAAGAGTATTCCGTCATCCAGAAACTGTTCGGTTTCCGATACCCACATGGGAAACTGTCCGGTAGCCAGGGCAGTCTGTCCGTTTAACATTCCGGTGTGGAATGAGAGATGTCTATACTGCCTGAGAACCAGTTCCATTCGGGTATATTTACAATCCTTTGGCTTTTCGTAAAGCATCTCGTCTGTGAGAGTGTCCAGGTACTCCAGCGTTTTCTTTTCAATAGAATCAAGATAGGAAAGAAGCTCTTCGTCTGAAAGGACAACGTCGCATTGAACATCCGGATTGTCCAATCCTTCTACATGGAAGGATGGCTCTTCATAATCGAATGGGTTGATAAACCATTTGTCCGCAGAATGAAGCGCGTGGTAAGCCCATCTCCAGCATGGCGCTCCGACGCAGAGAGCATCCCTGTCATAAGCTCTTATTGCTGTGCGGATGTTAAGAAAATTTGGCTCTACCGTATCCTTTATGATCTTACATAATTCGTTCATTTGTAGTTCCTCCTTGTGTTCTCTTTATTTTGAATGTATAATAACGCTGAAACATGTATCTGTAAAATTGAAACAAATAATAATAATGTTCAAAATAATTGAATCATTGAGGTGTAGTAATCATGACAATAACTCAGTTAAGTACTTTTTTGAAAATCGCAGAGCAAAACAGTTTCTCGGCAGCAGCCGCTAGTCTTGATTATGCACAATCCACGGTGACAACGCAGATCAAGCAGCTTGAGGAAGAACTTGGGTGCCAATTGTTCGACAGACTTGGTAAGACAATTGTTCTTACGCCGCAGGGAGAGAAGCTCATAGAATATGCGGA
>JAFSTR010000056.1 GCA_017445665.1 Butyrivibrio sp.
GGCAAGACGATATCCACGGTATTTCCGACGGTCAAGGCCATGGGAGAGGGCAAGGTATCCAGGATATTCTATCTTACGGCCAAGACCATAACCAGGACTGTGGCCGAAGAGGCCTTTGGGATCATGCGCTCCGGACAGGGACTGAAGTTCAAGACCGTGACCATAACCGCCAGAGATAAGATATGCTTTGTGGATGAAGCAACAAGAAACTGCAATCCTGTGGCCTGTCCTTATGCAAAGGGTCACTATGACCGCATAAACGATGCTATATTTGACATGTTGACCCATGAGGATAACTTTGACAGGGATACTATTGTAAGCTATGCCCAAAAGCACGAGGTATGTCCCTTCGAGATGTCGCTGGACATGAGCCTTTGGAGCGATGCTGTGATCTGCGACTACAATTATGTGTTTGACCCGTTTGTTTATCTGAGACGCTTTTTCGCAGACGGAATAAGGCACGACTACGTCTTTCTGGTGGATGAGACGCACAACCTTCTTGAGAGGGGGCGCGAGATGTACAGCGCTGTACTCAGAAAAGAGAGCTTTTTGGACCTTAAGAGGACAATAAAGGACTTTCATCCGCGTATCGTATCCTCGCTGTCCAAGTGTAATAACGCGCTTTTAGAGCTCAAAAGAGAGTGCGATGAGATGGTCGTGTATAACTCCATAGAGAGGCTTATCCAGCCGCTGGACAGACTCTCAGCCATTATGAGCGAATACCTTGAAGACCACTCAGAAGGACCCTTCAGGGATGAAATACTGCAGTTTTACTTTGAAATATCAAGGTTTTTGACCATATATGACCTTCTTGACGATCACTATGTGATATACGGAGAATATGCCGAGGATGGAAGCTTTCTTGTAAGGCTCGCCTGTATAGATCCGTCCCGGAATCTCTCGGCCTGCATGAGCAGAGGAGTGTCATCAATACTCTTTTCTGCGACGCTCCTGCCTATTCAGTACTACAAGAGCCTTCTGGGTGGAGATGAGAAAGACTTCGAGATCTATGCCAGGTCAGTATTCGACCCGGCAAGGCTTGGGATATTTATCGGTTCTGATGTTACCAGCAGATATTCCAGGAGAAGTGATGATATGTATTATAAAGTTGCTTCCTATATCAACAGCGTTGTAAGTGCAAGAAGCGGTAACTACCTGATATTCTTCCCGTCCCACCAGTTCCTTGAGGAAGTTTATATCGCCTATGAGGAGAATTTCTATGACCCCGATACGACAGATATTCTTGCGCAAAAGAGCTTTATGACCGAGGAAGCCCGTGAAGACTTCCTGGGTAGATTCTCTGAGGGTAACAATCTGGATCTCTCTGAGATAATCCACATGGATATGGAGGTTGTAGAGGACAAAAATGTTCTGGGATTCTGTGTCATGGGCGGAATATTCAGCGAGGGGATAGATCTTAAGTATGACAGCCTTATCGGCGTTATAGTTGTAGGTACCGGAATTCCCATGGTCTGCAATGAAAGAGAGGTCATCAGAAACTATTTTGATAAAAAAGGCCTTGATGGCTTTGATTATGCCTACAAATATCCTGGAATGAACAAGGTCCTTCAGGCTGCAGGCCGTGTTATAAGGACCAGCGAGGATATAGGCGTTGTAGCTCTGCTGGATGACAGGTTTTTGCAGTCCGGATACAGAGCTTTATTCCCAAGGGAGTGGAAAGGATATAAGACGGTATTATCCAATTCGGTCAATAACGAGATATCCCGCTTCTGGAGTGGGTTTGAAACGGATTTTAATGGACAGAAAACTCAAAAATCATAAAAAATCGCAAAAGTGGTTTACATAAAATTACATTTCAGAAACTTATGTAAACCATAATTTTGAGGCTATTGTTTGCGGATGATACACAAATAGATAAATTATCAGATAAATGAAATGATTGACGTTGAAAAATGATATCTGTGTCATGTGGATAACTCTGTGGAAATTGGGGATTAGTCGGATTATAGTTTTCAAAATACCGCATAAATAGGCATTCTAAATCGGCTGATAAAAATGCCCCGGTCGAAGCTTAAAAACGAACATGTGACCAATGCGGTCAATATATATATGTAAACCACAAAATATAATGACATAAATGTCATAAAAACACCTTAAACCCAGTGTTTATCAGCAATTCCGCAATGTTTATAACTTCCTTGATAGTCCAAAGGAGTTGTTGTAAAATAAATTCTAATATTGTTGAAAGAGGGGAGGAGCTTATATGAAGATTCATGACTATGGTCAGGATGTAGTTCTTCTTAATGAAGAGATGCTTTCCGAGAGAGCCAAAATGTCAACGGGCTTTATAACAGCGTGTAACAAGCTTCTCAAACGTGCCAGGGAAATAGATGATACGAATCTTTTGGGCTACAGCTACTATTATCTTGCTGACGCCTATTATCTTATTAGTACCGACTATCGCAAGTTCAATACCAATCTTCTTAAGGCAATAGAATATCTTCAGATCTGCGGAGACGCCGAGCATCTGGCAAGATGCTACAATCTCCTTGGTATTGATGCGCTCAATCACGGTAATCCCGAACTTGCGCTTGATTTCTTTTTAAGCGGCCTTAAATACTGTGAGGATATCGATAAGAACAGCAGTATTCCGGGATTCCTCAAGTTCAACATTGGACAGATCTACTACGACAACGGAGAGATCAAGCAGTCGCTGGGCTATATCCGTTCAGCTTACAGGGATATCCGCAAGAACAAGAAGGACAGCCTTTATTACAGGAATCTTCTTTATTGTTATTGCTTCCAGGCTGACTGTTACATTATTCTCGACAAGAAAGAGTCCGTGGAGAAGTGCCTTCAGGGCATAGAACAGCTTGAACAGGCTGACGGAGTGAACCTTGATCTGTTTCAGGATCTACCGGTCCTGGATATCAAGATGCGAGGATACCACTATCTTGGAGAGATGGATCTGTATGAGAAATACGCTGACATGCTCTCCTATCAGCTGCAGAACAATAAGTTCGCGCTGGACAGCATGGAGGACATCTATGTGGTCTGCAGATTCTTTATGAAGGTGGGCAGATACGGAGAGGTCAAGAGGATCATCAAGAACGCCGAGAGGAGTCTTAATGATCTCAATATCCCAAACCTTGCCAAGGGTCATGCCAAGCTCAGGGTAGAGTTTTATGACAAGATGGGAGATCAGGAAGAGAAGAATAAAGCTCTTTTGGATTATTACAATTCAAGCCTTGAACAGGAAAAAGAGAGTATTGTTAACTACAAGTTCTTTATGAATATAAGGAACAGGCTCTCTACTATAGAAAAAGAAAATGTAATGCTGATAAAACGGGCTGAGACAGATCAGCTTACAGGACTGGGAAACAGATACGGCCTTAACAAGTATGCTGACAAGGCTTTTGAAGATGCCTATGAGAATCAGTATTCCCTTGCCGTGGAAATTCTGGACGTGGACAACTTCAAATTATACAATGATACCTATGGACATCAGGTGGGTGATCTGTGCCTCAAAAAGATATCCGAGGTCATTTCCAATCTGTGCAATGTAAGACAGAATGTTCACGCCTTCAGGTACGGCGGAGATGAATTCGTTCTTGTGTATGAGAACATGTCTGACGAGCAGGTAATGGAATGTGCCACATCCCTAAGAGATCAGGTGGCATCACTTAAGTTTGACGGCAAGAGATTTCCGTCGGGACCTGTCGTCACCATCTCCCAGGGCATAAGGAACTCAGTACCGAGTGAGACCAATAAGCTTTGGGATTATATGTACGCTGCAGATAACGCGCTGTATGATGTCAAGGAACACAAAAAGGGTGAAGTGGTACTGCTCCATAAGGCGATCATTTCGCAGAAGTCTCTTGACGAAGCAAGGCATAGCTGATTATTATTATTTTTTACCATAAATGAGGAGAATATAATGAAGAAAGAACTCGAAAAAACCTATAATCCCAGGGATATAGAGGATCGTCTGTATCAGAAATGGGAAGAAAAGAAATATTTCCACGCTGAGGTTGATAAGACCAAGAAGCCGTTCACTATTGTAATTCCACCGCCAAACATCACAGGTAAGCTCCATATGGGGCATGCTTTTGACCAGACTCTTCAGGATATCCTTATCAGATGGAAGAGAATGCAGGGCTACAATGCACTTTGGCAGCCCGGAACAGACCACGCCAGCATTGCTACTGAGGTCAAGATCACTGATGAGCTCAAGAAGCAGGGCATCGACAAGAGAGAGATGGGACGTGAGAAGTTCCTCGAGAAGGCCTGGGAGTGGAAGAAAGAGTACGGCGGAACCATCGTTTCCCAGCTCAAGAAGCTCGGATCTTCCTGTGACTGGGACAGAGAGCGTTTCACAATGGACGAAGGCTGCAATGAAGCAGTTACAGAAGTTTTCGTCAAGATGCATGAGAAAGGCTACATATATAAAGGAAGCAGAATCGTAAACTGGTGTCCTGTATGTAAGACTTCTATTTCTGATGCAGAAGTTGAGTACGAGGAGCAGGCAGGCCATCTCTGGCACATCAAGTATCCTCTTATCGAGGATGATGGAAGCGTATCTACAACCAGGTTTATCGAGTTTGCAACAACAAGACCTGAGACAATGCTTGGTGATACAGCAGTTGCCATCAATCCTGAGGATGAGAGATACAAGGATTACAGAGGCAAGAAGGTTCTTCTTCCTATAGTTAACAGAGAGCTTCCTATAGTAGAGGACAGCTATGTAGATATGGAGTTCGGAACAGGTGTAGTTAAGATCACTCCTGCTCACGACCCTAACGACTTTGAGGTTGGAAAGCGTCACAACCTTCAGGAGATCAATGTCCTTAATGACGATGCTACCATCAATGCAAACGGTGGCAAATTTGAGGGGATGGACCGCTATGAGTGCAGAGATGCCATTGTAAAAGAGCTTGATGAGATGGGACTTCTTGTTAAGATTGAAGACTATTCTCACAATGTAGGTACTCATGACCGTTGCCATACTACAGTAGAGCCTATGATCAAGGCTCAGTGGTTCGTTAAGATGGACGAGCTTATCAAGCCTGCAGTTAAGGCTGTTAAGGAAGGTGAGATCAAGCTCATTCCTCCGAGAATGGACAAGATCTATTTCAACTGGACAGATAACATCAGAGACTGGTGTATTTCAAGACAGCTCTGGTGGGGACACAGGATTCCTGCATATTACTGCGATAAGTGCGGAGAAGTGGTTGTTTCCAAGGAAGCACCCAAGGTATGCCCTAAGTGCGGATGCGAGCACTTTACTCAGGATCCCGATACTCTTGATACATGGTTCTCATCAGCTCTTTGGCCTTTTGAGACTCTGGGATGGCCACACGAGACTGAGGACCTTAAGTACTTCTTCCCTACAGATGTGCTTGTAACAGGATATGACATCATATTCTTCTGGGTCATCAGAATGATCTTCTCAAGCTACGAGCATATGGGAACCTACCCGTTTAAGACAGTTCTTTTCCATGGTCTTATCAGGGATTCCCAGGGCAGAAAGATGAGTAAGTCACTCGGAAACGGTATTGACCCTCTTGAGGTAATTCAGAACTACGGTGCGGATGCGCTTCGTCTTACGATCGTTACAGGTAATGCACCCGGTAATGACATGCGTTTCTACAATGAGAGAGTTGAGAACAGCCGTAACTTTGCCAACAAGGTATGGAATGCTTCCAGGTTTATCATGATGAACATGGCAGAGGATGCTCCTTCAGCTATCCATCAGCCTATGCCATCAGGACTTGAGCCTGTTGACCACTGGATCCTTTCCAAGCTCAACAAAACCATTAAGGAAGTTACCGAGAACATGGAGAAGTTCGAGCTTGGTATTGCGGTTCAGAAGGTATATGACTTTATCTGGGATGAGTTCTGTGACTGGTATATTGAGATGGTCAAGCCTCGTCTTTACAATTCAGACAACGCAGTATCTCATGAAGCAGCTCTTTGGACACTCCAGACTGTACTTATAAATGCACTTAAGCTCCTTCACCCTTACATGCCATTCGTGACAGAGGAGATCTTCTGTACTCTTCAGGACGAGGAAGAGTCTATCATGATCTCAGACTGGCCGGTTTATAAGGATGAGTGGAACTTTACAGACGACGAGAAGGCTATCGAGACCATCAAGGAGGCAGTTCGCGGAATCCGTAACGTACGTACACAGATGAACGTTGCTCCTTCAAGAAAGGCCAAGGTATTTGTTGTAAGTGACAAGAAGGAAGTTCTTGATATCTTCACAACAGGTAAGCTCTTTTTTGAGGCTCTTGCCTATGCATCAGAATCTGTTTGCCAGACAGGCAAGGATGGAATCGCTGATGATGCTGTATCTGTAGTTATTGCAGATGCTACTGTATATATTCCTTTCTCAGATCTTGTAGATATTTCAGCTGAGATCGAGCGTCTTACCAAGGAGCAGAAAAAGCTTGAGGGAGAGCTTAAGAGATCCCAGAACATGCTCAGCAATGAGAAGTTCCTCTCCAAGGCTCCTGCAGAGAAGATTGCAGAAGAGAAAGAGAAGCAGCAGAAATATCAGCAGACCTATGATCAGATAACAGAAAGGCTTGCACAGCTGTCTAAGTGACCCATAGGCAAGCAGGTTAATTATGGACGATTTACTGCTGGCGCAGATCGATGAGCTCTTAGAAAGAGCTGAAAACGGCGCCAAGATAAAAATTTCAGAATGTGATAGCTTTTTAAATCAGATTCCGAGCTTTAGTGATAAACACACCATAGAAGATACCCGGGATTTCCTGGATTATCTGGGAAATCCCCAGGATAACCTGAATATAATCCATGTGGCAGGAACCAACGGTAAGGGCTCTGTTTGCAATTACATCTCAACAGTGCTTACCAAGGCTGATTACACCGTTGGAATGTTTACTTCTCCCCATCTGGTGTCAGTCAATGAGAGATTTGCCATCGATGGAAAGCCTGTATCCGAGGGAGTCTTTGTAGAGGTCTTTATCGAGACGATACGAAGAGTCATGGAATATGGCAAGGAGGGGTATTTCCCCACTTATTTTGAATTCCTTTTCTTTATGGCGGTCATATTGTATGACGTTTATCCGGTGGACTATCTTATCCTTGAGACAGGGCTTGGTGGAAGGCTTGATGCAACCAATGCGGTTGCAAACCCGATACTTACAGTTATTACCGAGATAGGATATGACCACATGCAGTATCTGGGCACAACCATTGAACAGATCGCAGCCGAGAAAGCAGGTATCATCAAGCGCGGGGTTCCTGTAGTCTTTTATGACAAAAGAGCTGAGGCCAGCGATGTGATCAAGAAGAAAGCCTTGGAACTTGATGCAAGAGCTATAGCTGTAGAGGCCAGAAACATAGAAAACGTGGGCATCTGTAGGGATGAGAGCGGCAACAAATACATTGCTTTTTCGTATAATTCCCTTTATGATAAATATGCCGACCTGAAACTCTCAACAGAGGCCAAGTACCAGACTCAGAACGCGGCAGTTGCCGTGACATGCCTAGAGGTTCTTAGGGACAAGGGAGCCAGAATCTCTGAAATGGATATCAGAGAGGGGCTTCTTACTTCCAAATGGGACTGCAGGATGGAAGAGATGCGTCCGGGTGTATACGTGGACGGAGCTCATAACATAGATGGTATCGAGGCATTCCTTGACAGCGCAGAGGATATAGGATGTGATGGCCGTAAGATGCTGCTTTTTGGCATTGTCGGTGACAAACAGTACAAGGACATCATATATGAGATCTTAAAGAGAAATATCTTTGACGCCATATATGTTGCAACTCTTGAGACGAGCAGGACTGTATCCACGTCAGACCTCAAGATAGCCTTTGAGGACTGCAAGGATGAGCTTGGCATAATAGGTCTGCCCATCAAGTATTACAGCAATGTGAGGGATGCTGTAACAGATGTGATAGCTATGAGGAAATCCGGTGACTATGTATTTGCCGCAGGTTCATTGTACCTGGCAGGACAGATCAAGTCAGTCATTTGATGATTATATAAGAGGAAAATGTAATGCTTAATTTTGAAGAAGAGCTTAAAAAGTTCAGACCCAGCCTCGAGATTGAGGATGCTGAGGAGATCATCTACAACCAGGATATCGACGACATGTCAGATGTTTTGGTCAAACTCCTCAAGGAAGCAAAGGCAGAATCCGATACCGCAAAGAGGTCTAAGGAATAATGGCTACAACCAGAAAAAAGCTCGAAAGCTTGTCTAACAGATATTATAATGAAGGGCTTGAGAAGGCCACTGTAAGAGATATGACCGGCGCTGTGGAGGCACTTCACCAGAGCCTTAAGCTCAATAAGTACAACATCGATGCAAGAAATCTTCTGGGTCTTGTATACTACGAGACCGGAGAAGCAGTACCGGCTCTTTCAGAGTGGGTAATAAGCAAGAACCTTCAGCCTGAGGACAATCTGGCCGACAGCTACATGGACATGGTCAGAAGTAACCCGGGGCAGTTTGATAATATCAATCAGACTATCAAGAAATTCAATATAGCACTGAATTACTGTCACCAGGACAGCCTGGATCTGGCAGTCATCCAGCTCAAAAAGGTGCTTTCATTAAATCCCGGATTTATCAAAGCACATCTTTTGCTTGCCCTTTTGTACCTCAAGAACGGAAACTGGGACAGGGCCAAGATCGAATCTCAAAAAGCACTTAAGCTTGATACAGGTAATCTTCTTGCCAAGCGATATCTCAAGGAAGCGGATTCAATGCTTCTTCCGGGAGAGAGCGGTAAGCTTGTTTCTGACGTGGCTTCCTCAGAGAATGATGAGGTTATCAGATACAACAGCGGCAATGAGATGATCATTCAGCCTGTCAAGAAATCCGCCATCGCCAGAAGCAACTCAATCTGGGGCATACTTCTTGGCATAGTACTTGGTGTGGCTGTAGCATGTTTTCTCATTCTTCCGCAGCGTATTCAGAGCATCAATTCCAAGAACCAGGAGAAGATTGCTCAGATCAGCGAGGAGTCAGACTCCAAGTCTGCACAGATCGTTGCCTATGAGCAGCAGATTGCATCCCTTAAGGAGGAGATCGATGCCCTCGGAGCTACCGTTACCGAGTACGAAGGCGTGGATTCCACATCTGCAGCTATGAACTCCCTTATGAAGGCAGTTAATATCTACATGGAAGATCCTCAGAACTACGAGGGAATGGGAGAGGCTCTTGCAAACATCGACCTTGACGTTATCAAGGGCGACGTATCAGCGGAGTTTACTTCACTTTACGATTATCTGATGTCCAACGTAGGACCTCAGCTTGCCAAGTCTTATTACAACACAGGTTATGAGGCTTATAAGAACGACGACTTCGAAACAGCTATAACAAATCTTTCAAAGGCTTATCAGTACGACAATACCAACGTCAATACCTTGTATTACCTGGGTAATGCCTACAATGACAGCGGTGATACAGATAAGGCAAAAGAAATCTTTGATGCCGTGGTAACACAGTTCCCGGATACAAAGAGCGCAGCGGCAGCTGAAACTAAGCTTGCGGAGATAAATAACTCAAATGGTTAATTTTTCTGACCTTAACTTTATATTCAGGTTTTTGCCAATATTCCTGGTGGCTTTTTATCTTACACCGGTTAAATTCAGAACATGGACTCTTCTTTTTGGGAGTCTTTTGTTTTATGCGGTGGGAGATTTCAGGATGCTGCCTGCACTTTTGGCAGCGGTAGTAGTAAACTTTCTGTTTGCCAAGGCACAGACCGGTGAAAAGAGTAAATCTCTGCTTTTCTTTATTCTTGCAATAGATGCAGGTATGCTCATAGAATTCAAGATTCTCGGTCAATATGTGGATAAGGCTCTTTTACCGATAGGCATCAGTTTCTATATCTTCAAAATGATCAGCTATCAGATGGATGTATATAGGGGAAAAGTTGATAAAGACGCGGCATTTATAGATGTTGCGGCTTATTTCACCATGTTCCCGCAGGTGGTTTCCGGTCCTATCATGAGGTTTGACAGATATCTGGAGAACAAGGCCCTCAGGGAAAAGACATCTCTTTCAGAGATAGCGGAGTCCATTGAGGACGGACTCAGATTCTTTGTTGCAGGTCTTGCCATGAAGGTTCTTCTGGCAGACCACCTTGCCATGCTCTGGAAAGACATAGGAACCATCGGATATGAGAGCATATCAACACCTCTGGCCTGGCTCGGCGCAGTTACATATTCGCTGGAGCTTTACTTTGATTTCTGGGGATATTCCCTTATGGCAGCAGGTATCGGTGTCATGATAGGATTTCCTTTTATTACAAACTTTGACCATCCCTACGGCAGCGGCAGCGTATCCGAGTTCTACAGAAGATGGCACGCTACACTCGGATCATGGTTCAGGGATTATATCTATATTCCTTTGGGCGGTAGCAGAAAGGGAGAGCTTAGAACAATCTTTAACCTTCTTGTTGTATGGCTTGTCACCGGATTCTGGCACGGAATAACTCTGAACTTCATCATCTGGGGACTTTCACTGTGCTTTATTATCATCTGTGAGAGGCTCTTTGTGCTAAAGAGGCTTCCTGCGCCGCTTTCAAAGTTTGTTGGCAAGGTGAATGTACTCATTCTCATTCCCCTTACCTGGGTTGTTTTTGCAATTTCAGATCCTGAGATGCTTGGGATGTATTTCTCAAGGCTGTTTCCCTTTACAGGAAGCGGAGTGGCTGTAAATCAGGGCGATTTTTTGAAAAATATAGGTATTTACTGGACTGTACTGCTTCCATCGCTTATTCTGCTCATCCCAAGAGTCTATGATTTTTGGGCAAATCGCAGGAACAGATTGATATTCAACATTATCTGGATAATCCTGTTCTGGGCATGTATTTACAGCCTTGCAGGTGCAGCAGGTAATCCGTTTATGTATTTTAAATTCTGACGAAAGGCAAATGTAGTGAAGATTTTGAAGAAATGCCCAATCCTCACGGGAATCGTGGCCATTACAATTGCATTATCCATAGTGTCGCTTATTTTCAAGGACACGCTATACTCCGAATATGTCGACAAGTACGAGTCCGGAGACATTCCTCTTTTGGCACTGGCTCTCAAGGGAGCCACAGATGAGGTCTTCCCCTGGAGCAGCGGGGAGCAGGAAGCTCTTTTACCGGAGGATACACAAGGTGCTGATGAGGGAAAAGAGCCTTCGGAGCAGGCGGAAAATATGGCTGGCGGGGAAGAAAACGCTATTATTTCTGATATATCCGGAAATGATATATCCGGAAATGACATTTCAGGAAATGATATCTCAGGAAATGATATATCGGGGAATGATATCTCGGGCAATTCGGAAGAAGTCTATGAGTTTACCGAGGTCGACGATGATTACTTTACAGATGCCGTGTTTATAGGCGATTCCAGAACAGTGGGTCTTTCAGAGTACTGTGAGCCTCTGGACAGCCGTGCAACCTTCTATGCCAGGACTTCGCTGACCATCTATGATGTGTTCAAGAAGGAGTACATCAAGACTGATACAGGCAAGATCGGTCTGGAGGAGGCTCTTAGCCGGAATCAGTTTGGCAAGGTGTACATCATGCTTGGCCTTAATGAGATTGGAACCGGGGATACCGAGTATTTCATCAATGCCTACACAGAGGTTCTTAACAGGATCAGGGAGCTTCAACCTGATGCAATTATCTACATTCAAGGAATAATGCATGTATCTGAGGCCAAGAGTAAGGTCGACAAGAACTTCAACAACGAGAAGATCAATGCAAGAAATGCTGCACTTGCAGAGCTTGCGGACAACAAGACGATTTTCTATATCGATATGAACGAGTCGGTGGATGATGAGAACGGAAACCTCGGAGAAGGGCTTTCTTTTGATGATATTCACCTGAAAGCTTCATCTTATGAAAGATGGCATGAGTTTTTACTTCATAATGCCATAGTGAGGTGATAAAATGGCTAGAGAGATGACTTTTAAAATGGAGCGCCCGGGACTGTTAAAAGAAGGGGATAAGGTGACAGTCACAGAGGGTGTACTTCCCAGCAATTACTACTACACAATTGACCCTTCCCTTGCAATGTCAGGCAATTTTCCCTTCCGAGAGAGGATGCTTGAGAGAGAGGGAGTAGTGACCAAGGTAGAAGAAAACGCCAGAGGTTTCTATGTTACTGCTGTTTTCGGTGAGTAGAGCACTTAGCGAGGTATTTTCGAGCTTAGTGCGAGCCATGGGTGAACACCTGGCGAGGTATTTTCGAGCCTGGTGAGAATCCCAGAGTAGAGCACATAAAAAAGGAGGAATAATCATGGAATACATTTCAACAGACAAGGCACCACAGGCTATCGGACCTTATTCACAGGCGATCAAGGCAGGAGATTTTCTCTATGCATCAGGACAGATACCGATCAATCCTGAGGACGGAGAGATTGATACAACTACAATAGCGGATCAGGCTGACAGAGTTTGCAGAAACATTGGTGAGATCCTCCATGCAGCAGGCACAGACTATGAGCACGTTGTAAAGACAACCTGCTTCCTTGCTGAGATGAGCGATTTTGCAGCATTCAATGCTGTTTACGAGAGATACTTTACAGGTAAGCCTGCAAGAAGCTGCGTAGCAGTTAAGCAGCTTCCGAGAAACGTTCTCTGCGAAGTTGAGGTTGTAGCATATCTAAGATGATATAGGGATTCAAGTTCACAAGGATTCCCTGCTTGCAGAGGAATCCTTGTGAATTTGAAGACCGAACAAGAATGAGGAAAAAAGATACGCGAAGAATGAGCGGATCGATTTCCGAATTCTTGTAGGGTTGCGAGAGTGAAACGGAGCAACCCGTATATCATCATTATGTTTGGGGGACATTACATGAATCAGAAAGTCTATGCCGGCATCCTGCTCACAGCCACTCTTCTTACCGGTTGCGGGAGCCTTAGCGGCAGACACAATATTGATTCGGGATTTAGCTATATAGAGAGCCACGAGTATCAGAGCGCTCTTGAGAGCTTTGATGCTGCGGAGGAAGGCGGCGAGGACAAGTGCCTTATCTACAGGGGAAGAGGTATTGCTCATCTGAACAGGGGAGAATATGATGAGGCCATTAAGAACCTGCTTTCTTCGCTTGCTTCCGATGAGGGAATAGTTGATGACATGGACTTTGACACCAACTATTATCTGGCAGAGGCCTATCTTAAGACAAAAGAGTATAACAAGGCAAAAGAGGTATATGATGCAATACTGGCACTTAGGGGAAGTGACAGCAACGCATATTATCTCAGGGGTACTGCTGAGCTGGCGTCAGGGAATCACGATGCCGGGTACTCTGACTTTACGAAGGCGATAGCACTTAATTCCCGAGACTATTCAATGATAATAATGATCTATAAAGCCCTGGATGAGTATGGCTATACCGATGAGGCAACAGCCATTCTTCAGACTGCCATCGACAACGGCAGGGAATTTATGTCCAATTTCGAGAAGGGACAGATCTCTTTTTACCTTGGTAACAATGCTGAGGCCCAGAGTTATTTAGAGGCTGCCAACAATGAGAGAAATCAGGAAAAAGAGCCTGTTGTTATCCTGCTCGGACAGACAGGAGAAAAACAGGGTGACTATAACTATGCCATAAGCGTTTACAGGAACTACTTAAGTGAAGAGCCTGACAGCGCTCTGGTGTACAATCAGCTTGGCATGTGCCAGATCAAGCAGGGGGATTATGAATCTGCTATCTCGTCCTTTGAGGCGGGACTTGCTCTTGATAACAAAAACCTTGAGCAGGCACTAATGCTGAATGAGATCACAGCCTATGAGTACAGTGGAGATTTTGGGGTTGCCCAGACTATGATGCAGACATATCTGGACAAATATCCGGACGATCAGGAGGCCATTAGAGAGAATATTTTTCTCTCTACAAGATAAAAGTAAAGGGGGTATGTAAAAGATGGCAAAAACAGCAATTATTACAGGTGGTTCAAGAGGCATCGGAGAGGCAATGGCTCTTAAACTCGGAGAGCTCGGTTACAATGTGGTCATCAACTACAGAAGTGAGTCATCCAAGGTGCTTTCAGACAATCTCGCAGCTAAGATCCAGGAAGAGTACAAGGTTGAAACCCTGGTAGTACGAGCTGACGTAAGCAAGTATGAGGATTGCGAAGCTCTTGTAAAGGCAACTGTAGATAAGTTTGGTGACAATATCGATGTGCTTGTTAACAACGCCGGTATCACCAACAACTGCAACTGGATTGACATCAAGAGAGAGCAGTACGAGAACGTTATCAATACCAATCTCATGAGCTTCCTTCACATGACACACCTTGTTCTTCCTTACATGGTCAACCATTCAAGCAAGGATAATCAGTGCTGCATCGTTAACACATCATCAGTCGGAGGACTTACAGGTGTTATCAATCAGGCAGATTACTGCGCATCCAAGTCAGGTATAATTGGTCTTACAAGAGCTCTAGCCCTTGAGTTCGCAGGAAGAGGCGTTCGTGTAAACGCTATCGCTCCCGGTATGATCATGACAGATATGCTCCGCGGCGTTAACCAGGATGAGCTCAATGCTCTTGCAGCTACTATTCCTGAAGGATTTATCGGTGATGTATCCGATATCGCCGGAGCTCTTGGATATCTTCTTACAGCTCCTTATGTAACAGGACAGGTTATCTCACCTAACGGCGGATTCGTTCTTCAGTAAATTTCATAATGAATGACAAAACCCTTCAGACTGTCGCGGTCTGAAGGGCTTTTTTATTTCGCTTTGTTTCTCTTTTTGCCATCCGTATGAGCTCTTATTATGCCTCTTACGGTTTCTTCCAGATGGGGCTTTAGATCGTCAAGGCTTACCGGGTCACTGTACATGATCGAGCTGTAACCTGTAGAGCCTACGAGCTCAATGATCATAAAGAGCATGACTTCAGGATCCCGAAGCTTAAGGTCGGATTCCTCGATCATCTTATTATAGACCTCCGAAAAGTCCACGTCATCATCAGTCATGGGGGTGGTGAGAGCTCTTTTAAATACTGCCCAGGACAGATCTTTGTAGATAAAGGAAAGAAGTCCCTTGTTGGCAGCAAGTTCATCGAGCACATAGTCCATGATGAAGATTATACGTTCCTCAAAGTCCGTGATGCCGGCTTCATCAAGAGCATTGTAGGCCTGCATGAACAGCTGTGAGGACTTGTGGGCGATAAGTCTGTTCCTTATATCATATTTGTCTTTAAAATAAAGATAGAAGGTTCCCTTGGCAACCTCTGCCTTATTCACGATATCCGAAATAGAAGTCTTGTTGATGCCTTGAGAAGTAAACAGCTCAAATGAGGCATTTAAAAGGTTTTCCATCTTTAGTTTCTTGTTTAAATCTGCTTTTCCCATATAAATCACATCCTTATAAAAATCATTATAACATAGCACAAAGTGGCGCGTTTTCTTTTATTTCATAACAAAATTATTAAAATGAAATAAAATTATGACTATCGGTCATAAAAATATTGACTAGTGGTCATTTCTGTGATATACCATAATACAGAAAGTGACCATTGGTCAATAATTATTTTTGAAAAAAGAGGAGTTGGTGTTATGAATAAGCTTTCGAATCTGATTGTAAAGCTGAGATATGTAATCCTTATCGCAGCAGTAGCACTTCTTATTCCATCGGCAATCGGATACTTTAACACAAGAGTCAACTACGATATCCTGACTTACCTTCCGAAGGATATTGAGACCATGAAGGGGCAGGATATTCTTCTTGACCAATTCGGAACAGGCTCTTTTGTGCTTTATGTAGCTGAGGGTATGGAGGAGAAAGATGTTGCGAAACTAAAATCCAATATAGAAAATGTGGACCATGTAGATAAGGTCCTTTGGTACGATTCGGTGATGGACTTAAGCGTACCGATGGAGATGCTTCCAAGTGATGTCTACGAAGCCTTTAACAGTGGCGATGCAACGATGATGTTTGTGGTATTCGATTCCGGAACATCTGAGGACTGCACTATGGATGCCATTGAGGAGATCAGGAAGATTTCCAACAAGCAGTGCTTTATGAGCGGAATGAGTGCCATTGTTACAGATACCAAGAATCTGGCCATGAAGGAAACGCCTATATACGTAGGCATCGCAGTTCTTCTGGCAGTCATAGTTCTTTCTCTGACGATGGATTCCTACCTTATACCGCTGTTCTTCCTTCTCAGTATAGGAATGGCAATTGTTTACAACATGGGCAGCAACGTGTTCAAGGGCGAGATTTCCTTTATCACCCAGTCGCTCAGTGCGGTACTTCAGCTGGGAGTTACTCTTGATTACTCAATCTTCCTATGGCACAGCTATCAGGAAGAGCTGGAAAAGACATCTGATAAGAATGAAGCCATGGCAAACGCCATAACAGCGACTTTCCAGTCGGTTATCGGAAGTTCAATAACAACAGTTGCAGGCTTCGTTGCCCTTTGCTTTATGAGCTTCACACTGGGACTTGACCTCGGCGTTGTAATGGCCAAGGGCGTTGTATTCGGTGTTATCGGATGCGTAACGATCCTTCCCAGCATGGTACTTGTTTTCGACGGGCTTATTGAAAAGACTAAGCACAAACCTTTGATGCCTGAATTTGACAGGTTGCCGAAGTTTATTGCAAAACACTACCTTGCTTTCTTTGCAATATTCCTTGCGCTGATAGTTCCTGCGCTTTACGGCAATAACCATACTTCAGTTTACTATGACCTGACTCAGACACTCCCTGACAGTCTTGAGAGTGTACAGGGTGCAAATGAAGTTGATAAGAACTTTGATATGAACTCTGCATATATGCTTCTGGTTGATAAGAACCTTGACAGTGCTTCCATGAACCAGATGATCAAAGAGCTTAAGAATACAGACGGAATCCTTTCAGTACTCGGCGCAGATTCAATTGTAGGACCGGCTTTCCCAAAAGAGCTCATGCCGGATGACCTTTTATCCGATCTCGAGAGCGATGAATGGAAAATGGTTCTTTTAACAACTGATTACAAGATTGCTTCCGACGAGATAAATGAGCAGATCACAAAAGTTGACAGCATAGTAAAGAGCTATGATCCAAAGGCTATGGTAGTTGGTGAGGCACCTTGTACCAAGGACCTTATAACCATAACTGACCATGACTTCCAGGTGGTAAATATGGTTTCCATCGGACTGGTATTCCTCATCATTGCGTTTGTACTTAAGTCCGTATCACTGCCATTTATCCTGGTTGCAGTTATCGAGTTTGCGATTTTTGTAAATATGGGACTTCCGTACTACACAAATACGACAATACCTTTCATTTCTTCAGTTGTAATCGGAACCATTCAGCTGGGCGCAACTGTTGACTATGCGATCCTGATGACAACAAGGTACCTAAATGAAAGAAGCAGCGGCCACGACAAGAAGGAAGCTACTCTGATAGCTCTTTCAACAAGTATGAAGTCAGTAATTGTCAGTGCGCTGAGCTTCTTTGCAGCAACCTTTGGTGTCGGACTTATATCCAGTATCGATATGATCGGTTCTCTGTGCATGCTTATGGCTAGAGGCGCCATCATCAGTATGTTTACGGTACTGCTTGTTCTGCCTGCAATGTATATGCTATTCGACAAGCTCATTATGAGAACAACCTTTGGTCTGCAGACAGAAGAAAAAGAACATCATCATTTCGCAGATATGATTCACAGACATAAAGTAGCTTGATTTTGAGGAGGAGAAAAAATCATGATTAGAAAGAATTTGATCAAATCATT
This sequence comes from Butyrivibrio sp., assembly GCA_017445665.1. Taxonomy (GTDB): domain Bacteria; phylum Bacillota; class Clostridia; order Lachnospirales; family Lachnospiraceae; genus Butyrivibrio. Next base: position 17,676 of record JAFSTR010000056.1, read on the forward strand.
ATCAGTAGTTATGGCAACAATGCTTGCAGTTATGACAGTTGCATGCGGCCAGAATACAACAGATACACAGGCACAGGCAGCAGTTACGGAAACAGCAGAGGAGTCAGCTCTTGAAGAGAGCATGGTAAAAAACTCAGTTGTTGCAGGAACAGAGTCTGACGCAGGAAAGGTTGAGACAGTTTATGTAACAGCAGATGCCAACGGAGCCGTTAATGACGTTATTGTAAGCGAGTGGCTCAAGAATGCCACAGCTTCATCAGAGATTTCTGACACCACAGAGCTCAAGGACATCGTTAATGTAAAGGGACCTGAAACCTTCAAGGACAACGGCAATGGCTCACTTACCTGGGATGCAGAAGGATCTGACATTTATTATCAGGGAACTACAGACAAGCAGCTTCCTGTTGCCATGAAGATCACATACACACTTGATGGAAAAGAGATCTCTCCTGAGGAACTTGCAGGTAAGAGCGGAAGAGTTACAATTCGTTTCGAATATGAGAACAACGCCAAGCAGACAGTAAATGTAGATGGAAAAAACATTGAGGTCTACACACCATTTGCAATGGTATCCGGTATGATGCTGGATTCCGATAAGTTCACAAATGTTGAGATTTCAAACGGTAAGGTTATTTCAGACGGCGGCAATTATGTAGTAATGGGTGTTGCCCTTCCGGGACTTAAGGAGAGTCTTGATATCTCTGATGAGAAGTGGGATGAGTTGGAAGATGCAGATGATATAAAGGAAAAGCTCTCAAACTCTTTTGAGATCACAGCAGATACAACAGACTTCGAGCTTGGAATGACAATTACAATGGCAAGCTCAGATATCCTTTCGGATTTCGGCCTCACAGACATCACAGGATCTGACAAGATCGAGGATCTTAAGAGCGATATGTCAGAGCTCAATGACGGATCGAACCAGCTTGTTGACGGCGCCAAGGCTCTTAA
>JAFSTR010000057.1 GCA_017445665.1 Butyrivibrio sp.
TAGAGCAGAGGACTGAAAATCCTCGTGTCGTTGGTTCGATTCCGACTCTAGGCATCTTTTTTTATTAATTTTTAATCCCAGCTTAATAGCTGGGTTTTTTTATGGAACAATATGTATGTTATAATTAGAAACGCAGAAAACATGAGGCTTTGATTATGAAAGGTAGTTTATGAAAAGGAATAGTTTAAAAGGAATAGCTGCCACGCTGGTTTTGATCTTATCAGTAACAGCATGTGCAGCACCGGCAGTAAGAGTAGAAGATGATGAGTATGGATCATATTCGGAAGCACCAGGCAAATATCCTACCGAATGGAATCTTGAGAAGATCTACGCATCAGAAGAAGACTGGCAGGCTGATTACAATAAAGTAATGGGGATGCTGGAGAATTACGATAAATTCAGGGGCAAATTGGATAATGCAAAGACCATCAGGGAGTATTTTGATTTTGCATATTTTACCGATATGTCTAAGACACAGCAGAAACTCATGATGTATGCAAGTCTTGGAAATTCACTTGATGCTACAGATCCTTATTTCAAAAACCTGTTAGCAAAACTTGATACAATGACCAGGGAAGAGACTCAAAGGTGCGCATTTGCAGATGAGGAGATCTATGCTCTTCCATTGGAGGAGAGGAAAAAGATCTTTTCCGATCCACTGTTTGAGGGAGACGAGTACTGGCTCAGGAACTATGTGGATCCGGAGTATGAACCACTCACAGAGGATGAGACTCTTTTAGCATCTACTCTTTCCATGGGTATGGGATACGGAGAGCAGATATATGATATTCTTGATCAGGTTGAACTTCCCTATCCAACAATAGTAATGCCCGGTGGCAAGGAAGAGGAACTTACAGATGAGCTTTATTCCGAGATAATTTCAAATCCTAAGTATTCGGACGAATTTAGAGCTGAAGCAAATGAGACTATGCTTACAAGATATGAAGGATTTGCAAATACCTTTGCAGCGCTGCTTGAGGAGAACTGTTCCCAGGCCTATGCGACTGCTCTTATAGACGGATTCGATACCACTATGGATGAAGCGTTTGATGATTATGATCTTGATACAGGCGTTTTCGATATGCTTGTTGAATCAGCGCACAAAGGTATTCCGGATTACCAGAGATATTTAAGACTCCACGCACAGGGGCTTGGACTGGATGAGCAGTACCCTTACAATTTGGGAAGCAGTGTATCTGATTATGAATTTTACAGAGTACCTTATGATGCTGCTGTAGATGAAGTGATAGATGCTCTTGGAATCCTGGGAGATGATTATGTCGATCATTTCACCAAGATCATAAGCAGTGAACAGATAGATGTTTATCCTACAAATACCAAGGCTACAGGAGCTTTTGAAAATAAGCTTTCCCTCGAGTACTACCCCTGGGTACTGTTTAACTATAGCGGATACCCGGATGACGTCAGTACAATAGCTCACGAGATGGGACACGCAGTATATGACCAGTACTCAACTGAGAATCAGCCGGCAGCTTATGCGAATCCCACAATATTCACACAGGAAGTTGCATCTACTGCTAACGAGCTTTTGTACTATAACTACAAGCTTGAGAATTCTAAAGATGATGAGGAAAGGCTCTTTTACCTGGAGAATGCAATCAACATGTTTGCAGGAACATTCTTTACTCAGATGATGTACTCTGAGTTTGAGGATTACATGTACAAGGTAGTGGAGTCAGGACAGTCGCTTGATGCCGAGGATCTGGGAGATAAATGGATGGAGCTTCTTTCGGAGTACAGGGGAGATGCAGTGATCTCTTTCCCTCAATCAAGATATCAGTGGGCTTCAATTCCTCATTTTTACTATGTTTATTATGTTTACCAGTACTCTGCAGATGTGGCTTATGCCGCTTCAATTGCAAACAGGATTACATCCGGTGAAGAAGGAGCTGTTGATGAATACCTGTCATTCCTTAAGCTGGGCGGCTCTATGCCACCCGTTGAGCTTCTTTCCAAGGCCGGAGTTGATCCTTTATCAGATACGACTTATGATGAGGCGCTGGATTACTTCAGAACTCTTGTTGATGAATATGAAGAACTGGTCAACAAAAAGTAATAATTTAGCTAGTTTTTTTATGATTTTTATTTTTTCTTATGCAATGTATGATATTATGAATTGGATTAAAAGATAGTTTTCCGTTATATTTATGCGGTTTTATGGAGTATATTAGATGCACAGACTTGCTAAGGAAGATAGGGAAATAATAAAGAAGGTCCTGGATGTGAAGGACTATGATCCTGATGTGTTTGATCCGGAGACTCTTACAGAACTTGAAAAGAATAAGGAATACCGCGCGATTCTTTGTAGCTGCGGTGGTGATATTCTTGGCTCTGAGCAGTATTTAAAGCTAAAGAGCTTCATTCAGCATGGAAATGTTACGGTGTATGAGCACAGCATCCATGTCGCGCTGTGTGCCATAAGGCTCAACAGGAGGCTCGGTATAAAGGGCAAAGAGCGTGAGATTGTCAGAGGAGCCCTGCTCCATGATTATTTCCTCTACGATTGGCATGATGGAGAAGCTCCAGGTAATATCCACCCTAAACTTCATGGATTCTATCATCCGGGAATTGCACTTAAGAATGCGACTAGGGATTTTACTCTCTCAGAGAGGGAGAAAGAGATAATAAAAAAGCACATGTGGCCACTTACAGTTAAGCCGCCTAAATGCAGAGAAGCCTGGGTGGTATGCCTTGCGGACAAGTATGCATCCACGTTGGAGACACTCAAGCTTAAGAAGGGAAAGATTAGTGTAAACTATGCCTGATATTTACCAGGAACTGATAAAACTGGCAGAAGGGGATATGTATCCGTTTCACATGCCCGGTCATAAGAGAAACCTTCAAAGCACCCCGTTAAAGGGTGCTTTTCGTTGTGATATAACAGAAATTGACGGCTTTGATAATCTGCATGATGAAAAGGGCATTATTCTTGAGGCAGAGAAAAGAGCTAACAGGCTATACGGCGCAGATGACACATTCTTTTTGGTTAACGGAAGTACATCGGGTGTGCTGAGCGCAGTATCTGCAGCTGTTCCTGAAGGCGGGAATATTCTGGCTGCAAGAGGAAGCCATAAGTCTTTTTATCATGCTGCATATTTAAGGAATCTTGAGATAGAATATCTGGAGCCCAGGATGATTGGGGCGTATGGTATTTTTGACAGCTATAACGCAGAAGATGTCAAAAGAGCTATAGGCAATGTAAGGGTTAAGCCTGATGCGGTATTTATCACGTCGCCCACTTACGAAGGAAAGTGTTCGGATATAGAAGGAATCGCCAAAGTCTGCCATGATGAGGGGATAATCCTGATCGTGGATGAGGCGCATGGTGCTCACTTTGGATTTGGAGATGGTCTGCCGGAGAGTGCAGTAAAATGCGGAGCAGACATCGTGATCCACTCCCTTCACAAGACGCTGCCGGCTATGACACAAACTGCGCTTATTCATGTGCAGGGTAACCTTGTGGATAAAGCTCTTTTAAAGAGGTTCCTTAGAATATATCAGTCCAGCAGTCCGTCTTATGTGCTGATGTCCTCCATAGATCTTTGTATGAAGGAAATGCAGGATAATGGAAAAGAGTTTTCGGAGAGGCTCACTGGCTACAGGAAGAAGATACAGGATGAGACCAGTGAGTGCAGTATCCTCAAGGTTCCTGATCTTAGCGAGCTTGAAGACCCTGCCAAGGTGCTTATCTACGCGGATACTGACCAAATGACAGGTCAGCAGTTATATGATATACTGCGTGAGGACTATTTATTGCAGTTGGAGATGGCGGGGGAGCACTATGCTCTGGCCATAATTACCGGATGGGATACAGAGGAAGGAATAGATCGTCTTATAAAGGCTGTCTGCGAGATTGATGAGTGCTTGCAGAAGAAGCCCGGAGCCAAAGTTGACGCGATCGAGAAAAGATATTCTATTCCAAAGAGAGAGATGTCTTTGCAAAAAGCCTGGGACAGCGAACATGAAACGGTGTCTTTAAATATGGCGGAAGGCAGAATAAGCGGAGACTTCATAAACCTTTATCCGCCGGGAATTCCACTGGTGGTGCCCGGAGAGATCATAGGCGGAGATCTTATTAAGGACATTGAGCGTTATCTTGCAGAAAACCTTAATGTTCAGGGCATTTTTGAGGTCGAAAATAGCGAGAATAAGGGTATAATAGATATAAGTAAGAGAGGAATTATATGCGTAAAACAAAAATAATATGTACAATTGGACCGGCGAGTGAGAGTGAGGATAAGTTAAAAGAGCTTATGCTGGCCGGAATGAATGTTGCCAGATTCAACTTTTCCCACGGCTCACATGATGAGCACAGAAGAAAGTTTGAGAGGATAAGAAAGCTCCGCGATGAGCTTGAAATTCCTGTAGCAACTATGCTTGATACAAAAGGCCCCGAGATAAGGCTTAAGGATTTTAAAAACGGTAAGGAAATGCTGGAGGCAGGACAGACCTTCACACTTACTTCAAGAGATATAGAAGGAACTAAGGATGAGGTAGCGATCACTTACAAGGATCTTACCAAAGACTGCAAGAGCGGAATGACAATTCTTCTCGATGACGGTCTTATTGAGCTTTCTGTTGATAAGGTGACAGACACAGACATCGTTTGCACAGTAGTAAACGGCGGACCTATTTCAGATAAGAAGGGAGTCAATGTTCCCGGTGCTGAGCTTTCCATGGAATATCTCAGCGAGCAGGACAGGAGCGATATTATCTTTGGCTGTGAGCAGGGCTTTGATTTTGTAGCAGCTTCTTTTGTCAGAACAAAAGAGGATGTTGAGGATATCAGAAAGATCCTTAAGGAAAAGAATTCTCCAATGAAGATCATTGCCAAGATTGAGAGCACACAGGGTATCAACAACATTGAAGAGATCCTTGCTGCTGCAGACGGTATTATGGTTGCCAGAGGAGACATGGGTGTTGAGGTGCCTTTTGAGGAGGTTCCGGTAGTTCAGAAGAAGCTCATCAAGATGGCTGAGGCGGCAGGTAAGTACGTTATCACAGCTACACAGATGCTTGACTCGATGATCCATCATCCAAGACCAACAAGGGCGGAGGCAACCGACGTTGCCAATGCGATTTACGATGGAACAACAGCAATAATGCTCTCCGGCGAGACTGCGGCAGGCGAGTATCCTGTAGAGGCGCTTAAGACAATGGCACGTATTGCCGAGAGAACAGAAGCCGATATAGATTATGTAGGAAGACTTAAGAAAAGAGATTATGCACCGAGTGACGACACCACAGCAATCTCACATGCAACCTGTAATATTGCTGCAGAGGTCAATGCCGATGCCATCCTGACAGTCACAATGTCCGGATTTACAGCAAGCATGGTTTCAATGTATAAGCCCAACTGCCCGATCATAGCATGCACCATAAATCCGACAGTGTGCAGACAGGCAAATCTGATGTTTGGCGTTGAGCCTCTTCATATAAGACAGGAAGACACAGCAGACGAGCTCTTCAGAGAAGCTCTGAGTGCTGCTAGGAACGCAGGTCTTTTAAAGACCGGTGACAAGGTTGTTCTCACAGCAGGAGTACCTCTCGGAATCCCGGGAAGAACCAACATGATAAGAGTTGAGGAAGTTTAATCAAAATGGCGACCGGCAGGATTTTTCTTCTGATGGGCAAGAGCACGTCAGGGAAAGACACAATCTACAAAAATCTAATAGCTGATAAAGACCTCTCCCTTAAGAAGGTCGTTCCTTACACCACAAGGCCCATGCGCGATGGCGAGACGGATGGTGTCCAGTACTATTTCAGGGATGAAAAGGGATATCGCGACCTTAAGGAGCGGGGAAAGATAATCGAGGAGCGGACCTACTATACCAATTACGGTGAGTGGAGATATTTTACTGTAGATGATGGTCAGATCGATCTTGCAAGCGGTGACAGTTACCTGGTAATAGGGACTTTGGAGTCCTATTGTTACTTCAGGGATTATTTCGGAAAAGACTTTGTCTTCCCGATACTCATAGATGTAGAGGCAAAGATAAGGCTTGAGAGAGCCATGAAGAGAGAAGAAAAGCAGGAGCATCCCAGATATGATGAGATGTGCAGACGCTTTTTGGCTGACGAGGAGGACTTTGACGAGTCCAAGATAAATGAGGCCGGTGTGGAAAAGAGATTTTTCAACAACGGTCTTATAGAAGACTGTATTAACGAGATAAGGCAGCATATTTTAGAGAACAGGAACTAAGCTAACAGGCGGGAAGGGAATGTATGGATATTAAAGTCAGCAATCTTACACCCACAAGTCAGACCCCGGCTCCGGAGCAGGTGCAGGAAGCAAACGGTGATTTTAAGTTTGTGCTCACCAGTAAGCTTGAGGACGCGGGGCTTGCAGAGCGCCTGAATCTCATGATGCAGGATATCATCCAGCAGGGGGAAAAGATATCCAAGAGAAATGACATAAGGGACATGCAGAGATACAGGATCCTTATCAAGGATTTTATGAACGAAGTAGTGAGCAGGTCCCATGTCTTTTCCCGTGAGAACTTCCTGGATAGAAAGGGAAGGCACAGAGTCTACGGTATCATCAGACAGGTGGATAAAGAGCTGGATGAACTGGCTCAGGAACTGGTTAAGGATGAGACCAACAACATAGATATACTGGCCAGGATTGGCCAGATACAGGGGTTACTACTGGATATCTTTACTTAAGGGGAGAGTAAATGGCGGATTTTGCCGATATCATAGATCAGCAGCAAATGAAAGAGCACATGCAGCATGCGCTCATAACCGATAAAGTTTCTCATGCGTACATTATTTCAGGGGAGAGTGGTTCGGGAAAAGAGTTTATTGCAAAGACCTTTGCTAAGGCGTTGCAGTGTGAAAACAGACAGGACAAGGGTGAGTTCAGGGAATCCTGTAATGAGTGCCCGTCATGTATAAAGGCGCTCTCTGACAACCATCCGGACATTATAACGATCACCCATGAAAAGCCGGCGAGCATAGGTGTTGATGACATCAGGCAACAGCTTCGTGACGATGTTGTCATAAAACCCTATGAGAGCAGATATAAGATTTATATCATTCCGGAGGGGGAGAAGATGACCCCTGCGGCGCAGAATGCACTTCTTAAGACCCTTGAAGAGCCGCCGTCATATATAGTGATCATCATTCTTACCAGCAATATAAATGCGTTTTTGCCTACGATCATCAGTAGATGCATCGTGCTTCCCATGAAACCCGTAAGGGATGACTCCATTATCAAGTATCTGATGGAGGAGTGCCATGTGGTTGATTACAAAGCCATGCTCTGTGCCTCCTTTGCCAGAGGAAATGTGGGTAAAGCGCTGGAGCTGGCCTCCAATGAGAGGTTCGAGACCCTTAAGAATGAGACAATAGATCTTGTTTCCAAGCTTAAGAATCTTGAGATCCATGAGATCATGGACAGGACTCATGCTTTGCTGGAGAATCCCGACGGCGACGAGAAGAGTAGCAAGAAGGGAATCGATCTTGCACAGTATGCCGACTTTATGGATATACTTCTGTTCCTGTTCAGGGATATGCTGGTGTACAAGGCCACAGAGGATGATACTCACTTGATTTTCACTGATAAGGTATCGTATATTAGTAGTGTTACCGCAGACTGCACATATGAGGGCATAAACGGTATTATTAAAGATATGGAGATTGCGAAAAACCGCGTAGACTCCAATGTAAATATAGATTTAGCCTTAGAGCTTATGCTCATGGGCATTAAGGAGCATTTATGACAAGAGTTATCGGCGTAAGATTTAGAACAGCCGGCAAGATATATTACTTTTCACCCGGTAAGTATGTTATCAAAAAAGGTGATCATGTAATTGTTGAGACTGCAAGGGGCGTTGAGTACGGTACAGTAGTATCGGACCCTCAGGAGATCGAGGACGAGAAGGTGGTCAAGCCACTCAAGACAGTGCTTCGTACCTCCAGCACCAAGGACGATGAGCAGGAGAAGGCTAACAGGGAAAAAGAGAAGGAGGCCTTTAAGGTTTGTCTTGAGAAGATCAAGAAGCATAACCTCGATATGAAGCTCATTGATGCAGAGTACACCTTTGATAACAACAAGATCCTCTTCTACTTTACAGCTGACGGAAGGATCGATTTCAGAGAGCTGGTAAAAGACCTTGCGGCCGTATTCAAGACAAGGATAGAGCTCAGACAGATCGGTGTGAGGGACGAGACTAAGATCATAGGCGGCTACGGTATTTGTGGAAGACCGCTTTGCTGTCACTCATATCTATCAGATTTTGTACCTGTTTCTATCAAGATGGCCAAGGAACAGAGTCTTTCCCTTAATCCAACCAAGATTTCCGGAGTTTGCGGAAGACTTATGTGCTGTCTTAAGAATGAGGAAGATGTATACGAGGAGCTCAATCGCAAGATGCCCGGTGTCGGAGATTACTGCGTAGCCAAGGATGGCCTTAGCGGAGAGGTGTCTTCTGTAAACATCCTCAGACAGACTCTGAAGATCCTTGTTGAAGTCAATGACGAGAAGGAAGTTCACGAGTACAAGCTCGAAGAGATAGAGACTATAAGGAAGAAACAGAAGAAAAAGAACAACAATAATAAGAAAAATTCTCAGGAAGACGAAGAGATGAAAGAGCTCGAGAAGCTTGAGAAGATCGAAAAGCAGGAGGGAAAGTCCAAGCTTGGGGACAATTGAGCTAAAGGACTCTGAGAGACTCGATGACCTGCAAAGGAACGGCTATAAGATCATCCAAAACCCGGAGAAATTCTGTTTTGGCATGGATGCGGTTCTTTTGTCCGGATTTGCCTCTGCACCGGAAGGTGGAAGAGTACTGGATCTGGGAACAGGCACCGGTATCATACCGATACTGATGGCAGCCAAGACGCCCGCAAGAGAGCTTATAGGTCTTGAGATCCAGGAAGAGAGTGCAGATATGGCGCAGCGAAGCGTCATTCTCAATGATCTTCAGAGTAAAGTCAAAATCGTACACGGAGACATTAAGGAGGCAGGGGAGATATTCGACGCTGCCTCTTTTGACGTGGTTACAAGTAATCCGCCGTACATGATCGGAGGCCACGGGCTCAAGAACCCGGATGGTCCCAAGGCTATCGCCAGGCATGAGGTGCTTTGCGACCTGGAGGATGTAGTAAAGGCAGCAGCCAGATGCCTTAAGAGTGGCGGTAAGTTCTATATGGTACACAGACCATTCAGGCTTGCGGAGATAATGGTGCTGATGCACGAGTATAAGGTGGAGCCCAAGAGAATGCAGCTGGTTTACCCCTACGCTGACAAGGAGCCAAACATGGTCCTCATCGAAGGGGCGAGAGGCGGAAGATCAAGACTGACGGTTGAAAAGCCGCTTATTATTTACGAGGCACCGGGGAAGTATACACCGGAGATCTATGACATTTACGGGTATTGACATGCTTTGGCTGGTGAGTCAGTGGGACGTTACAGGTTGAGTCAGTGGGTGTGTCAGTGGGGACGTTACAGTTTGACACATTTTGAGCAGCAAAATGTGTCA
>JAFSTR010000058.1 GCA_017445665.1 Butyrivibrio sp.
ATGCTGATACGCTCAACCATGTCCGCTTCCTCCGCCGGCAGCCCTGTTTCATTGGCTTGACAGCCATTTTTTGCCTGCTCCTGCAAGTCCATCGTCTGGCGCTGCATCAGCCGCTTGGAACCGACCTCGGCTGAAAAGAACTGCACCAACCGGACGGTTAACGAGCTCCTGCTGCAGGAGGTTATAGTCAAGGCCATCAATCAGATTCTTACTGAACGGGACTTTTTCCTGAAAACCTTACAGCAGAACATAGCCAAGGCCGTGGTCAACGCTGACACCCTCTCGCCGGACGGCATTCAGGCACGGCTGGAGGAACTTCAAAAAGAGCTCATCAAGAAGGCAAATAACAAACAGGACTATGACGCCATCGCTGATGAGATTTTCCGGCTCCGTGACCAGAAAGAACAATCAGAGCTTGACAGCCACCACCGGGAAGAAGCCATGAACCGGATCAAGGAGCTGCAGGACTTCATCTCCGAGCAGAAAACCGACATCACAGAGTTTGATGAGGCTCTGGTCAAAAAGCTCATCGAGAAGATCTCCGTCTTTGCCGACCACTTCACTGTAGAATTCAAGTCCGGCCTTGTAATTGACATCGAAGCATAAGAAAGGCTCCTTCACCGCCGCTGATGGCAGTGTCGGAGCCACTGTTTTTTACAATTCTTTCAACATTTGTTTGGATTGTCCTCTATTATCGCTGATAGTAGCTTTATAGAGATGCTACCATATCTTTTATTCTGCTCATCACATTCCTGTCGTGATTTGTGAAGATGCCCATTCCCTCCAGACCAAGGTAACCGAGGAAATCGCCATCGTATGAAAACTTGGCTCCATCGTACATGTTGTCATCTCCGGAGCTAAGGAACATGGCGACCTTCTTCAATGTAGTAGGTGCAGTCGGATAAAGTGCCGAATAGAACCGGTCTATCACGCATTTCAGCTGTCCTGATATTCCGTGATAATAAATCGGTGCGGCAAGTACCAGCATTTCCGTATCGCTAAGTTCCGCATAGATCTCCTGCATATCATCCTTCTGGACACACTGGCCGTGTCCTTTTCCGTGACAGTACTCACATGCAAGACATCCCTTGATATTCATTTTACATACATTGAACATTTTAACCTGATGGCCATATTCTTCAGCGGCCTGATGAAATGTCTTTACCATTCCGGCTGTATTACCGTTCGGTCTGGGGCTGCCGTTCAACACAAGAATTTTCATAAATCCATATCTCCTTCATTCAGCCCCGCCGCCGCTGATGGCAGTGTGGGAGCCTTTATCTGTCTGTCATCTGTTTCTGCTCTTTTCATACCGCTCAATACCATTCTTGGTATCAGGCTCAAGTATAAATTTACGAAAAAACCAGTTCCCTTTGTTGATATCCTGACCATAGAACCGGATATCCAACTGACGGCACTTATTTGCAAGTTCTGCTTCTACTCCAAACGCCTCGGCAATACCGCCGTCAACAGAAGCGCAGTCAGTTCCGTATATTTTCGTCCTGCCATTCATTCTGAACCCTGCTTTTTCCATCATTTTTCCCATTTTCCCCGGCATATATTCCAGTGCACCGACGCTGTTAACATATACCACAGGAACACCGAATGCTTCGGCATAGCATCCGCAGAAGTAATCATTGGTCTTAATCTCTTCGTCAGGCTTTGCAGGATCGGCAGGAGCGCCATGAGGAAACAGAATAAGGGATATCTGTTTTTCTTTTATGTTCTCATAAAAATGCTTTCTGCGTGAATCATAACAAATCGCAACAGCAACTTTTCCAAAAGGCGTTTCTATCAGACTGCCAAAACTACCACGTTTAAAGACTGCTGATTCACCCTCTGATTTTGTAATAGTTCCACAGACACCATCTGTGCCGACAATCATGTAACGGTTAAAGTAATCTCCCTTTTCTTTATCTAAATAACCAACCCCAACATAAGTATTGTATTTTTTAGCTATCTGTATTGCCCATGCTGAGGTGTCCCGTCCACAGTCGTCTGCATATTCCCAGATTTTCTGACTGGCCATATAACTGCATATTGCCAACTCTGGAAGGACAACAAGATCCGGTGACGGCAAGGACGCAATCAATGATTCAATATACTCTTTTCTGGCTTCTATACCCTTAATATCATTGTTAAGCTGCAAAGCAAAAATTCTCATACACCTTGCCACCTCCATCCCTTTGTTTTCAGATCATCCGTCGGTCTGACATCTATCTCACAGCCACAACTTCCCAACATCTAACTCGGCAACTCAACTATGTGACATCTATCGTGGCAACTCAACTCTCACACTTTTTGAGCTGATTTACCCTTGGATAAGTTACCGCAGACTATTACCCGCTC
>JAFSTR010000059.1 GCA_017445665.1 Butyrivibrio sp.
CAACCTTCCAAAAAAATCGGTCCTTTCTGTATTCCCAAAGAAACGCAGGAAGGACCGATGTAATGTTAAATATTACCTAATGTCTTTTGCAAGACCGTCAGTAAATGCTTTTCCGTCAACCTGGCATCCATAAACCTGATCAACATATGAAAGATAAGTATTTGCATCGTCAGCAGACATAGCTGTATCTCCGAAGAGTACGAAGCTGTCAGCCTTGCTGCAGATCTCAGATACTGTCTGTGTAAGAGCGTTAACGCTGCTTGTGTCACCATAAGGTGTCCATGCAGGAAGTCCGCATCCATCAAGGTAACCGTAGTGGCAGATAAGCTTACCAAGTTCGAAAGCATAGTCAGCTGCTGCTGCTGCGTTAGGTGAAGAAGCTGCTACTGCAAGTGTATCTGAAGGTCCACCGATGAGCTGTCCGAGTTTAGCCTTGTCAGCGTTGATTACAGGGAACTCACCAACTTTTACCTTAGGGAAGAACTCTTCGTTTGCTGCAAAGTCTGCACAGTTCCATGTTCCGTTCATGTAGAATGCATACTTGCCTGCCATGAAATTGTTCTTAACTTCGTCATTTGTAAGGCCGATTCCTGAAGGATCGAAGTAGCCGTCTGTTACAAGCTTCTGGAATGTATCAACAGCATCTGTAACGTCCTGGTTAGCCCATGTTGATCTTCCAAGGAAGATGTCGTTAAGAGTGTCAGCGCCTGCGCTCTTCTCGATAACAGACTCAAGATACTCTGTTACACACCATGTCTCTTTTCCTGCACATCCGAAAGGAATGATTCCGGCTTCTTTAAGCTTATCGCAGCAAGCGATGAACTCATCATATGTTCCGGGAATCTCTGTGTAGCCAACCTGCTCAAGGAGCTCCATGTTAGCGAAGAGACCAACAATGTTCATTGTTGTAGGAACGCCGTAGTGCTTGCCATCATAAGTTGTGTTGCCAAGCATGTTCTCAGGAAGTTCGCTCTTCCAGTTCTGATAAGCATCATCGAGGCAGTAAACCTTCCCTGCATCAACGAAGTCACCAAGGAATGCACATGACCATGTGAAGAAGATATCAGGCATCTCGTTAGCAGAAACAGCAGCTTTGATCTTGGTCTTGTAAGACTGGTTCTCAAAAGCTTCCCATGTGAAGTTGATATTAGGATACTTCTCCTGCATATCAGCTATAGCTGCTTCATAAGCGTGACGGTTTGAATCACTCTCAGTTGCGATACACCACATTGTAAGAGAAATAGGCTCTGATGAGTCAGTATTCTCTACTGCAGCAGGCTCTGCTGCGGGCTCAGCTGCGGGCTCTGCTGTTGTAACTGCAGGCTCTGCAGGTGCTGCTCCGGTATCAGCAGGTGCTGAAGATCCGGTACATGCGACGAGAGACATAGCCATAACTCCCGCCAACAAGGTTGAAACAATTCGCTTCATTTTCATAACACACCTCTCCTTTGTTGAAATATATTATTATTTATTGAACCCTGACCATTGGCCATGGGTAAGCAACCGTAAGTTGATTCCCGTTTAATGTGTAATAAAGATAAGCATCCTCCATAGGCTCATCGTACATCAGCTTGATCCTTGACTTGCTCTCGTCCACAGTGTAGTGTCCGAAGAAAATGTTCTCCTCGCTGAACTCTCCGCTATCTGTAAACACATAGGACCATCCGTTTGACTGAAGCCAGTTCCCAACAACACCGTCACCCGAACCACTTCTGGTGTAGGTAGACTCTTCATACAGGGTCATCTTATCTCCGTTCATTTCATACCGGATCTTAAGCTGCTCTCCGTTCTCATCCGTGAGAGTGATGAAGGTATCATCCTTGGTGTAAGTGTACTCATTCCCCTTGTAAGTAGCCTTACCGTTATCTGAGAGAGCAATCACAGCCTGTGTAGGCTCATAATCATAAGCCCACTTTTCAGTTTTACTTCCGCATCCGCCCAAAAGGGCCATAACACACATGATTGAAATAAGAATGGAATATATTTTGATCTTCTTCATACTCTTTTCCCCACTGCAGACGTAAAACTAACTACAATTACACTATATCCAATCGAGTTTTCAGATAGAATGGATTTCTTTTACCTCTCTTAGCACATTTTTTACTTCTTTAACAGAAAGTTCACTCTTTGTTATTATTTTTTAGATAATTTGCACAAAAAGAAAAGCACCTGTTTTTACACAAGTGCTAATCTATTGTTCATTATGTCAGATAAAAGTAAAAAAACTGCTTAAGAGTGGAAATATTTTTCATAGACCTCCATGAAACCGGTGGTGGTCACATTCTCATCATCAACCAGTTCCACGCTGTCCCAGAGCTTCTGATTGAGCTGCTTGGTGAGAGTTGCAACGAAGGCGTCATACTGCGCTCCGAAAACTTCTCTCTTTCTCTGGGCTACGATCTTGACCTTGTTGGCCTCGGTCTCCTCACGGTTGAAGGTACTGATGCACTTAAGGATCGCATAACCGTCCTCGGTCTCTATGATCTCGCTGGTCTCTTCAGTTCCAAGGTTAAAAGCTGCTGTCTCAAATGCACTGTCTTTTTCCCCTTTGCCAAAAGAGATCGTACCCTCATCAGCTTCGTTGTACTGGGCCATGAGTTCCTCAAAGCTTGTGCCGTTTAAAAGGCTCTTGAACACCTCTCTGCATCTTCTGTAAGCTGCGTCCTTCTCGCTCTCGCTAAAGGGAACCCTGTTGCCCTCTCCATCCAGTGAGTAGGTCTTTATAAGGATCTGTTCAACAGTTATAGTCCTGGCTTCATCGTCGGAGATCTCAGGATTTATATCCCTGATTATGTAGTCATAGAGCTTGTCGGCAATGCACTGCTCTCTTATTATCCCCTCCAGGTCCTCCTGTGTGACACCGTTCATGGCTGCTATATCGGCATCAGTGAGCTGATCAAAATACTCACCGGCTGCTGCCTCTACGAGCTGCTCTTCGTTTTCGTCAAGAGTGATCCCGTTTTCCTGTGCCAGAAGGTTCATGACCTTTATCTGTGCGATCTTGGCCAATACTGATTCTTTTAATCTCTCTTCTACTGTCCCCGAGTCCGTATCTGCTTTCCAGATGTCTTTTCCGAAGGTCTGCTCATAACCGCCCTGTGTTCCTACAAGATAAACCATGATTTCCGTGAGTGAACATGTCGATTCCTCGATCCTGAAGACCTCATCCTTCTCAAAGCCTGTGGTGAAGACCACCTTGTTAAAGGGAAGAGACACTGAACATCCGCTTAGTATGAGCATAAGACAAAGCGTAAGCAGCGGTATCATCCTTCTCATGATTCAAGTGTCCTTATTATGCTGCGGGCAACAGAGAGTCCGTTGGCGCTGGCCTGCTGAAGTCCTCTTGTAACTCCGGCACCATCTCCGATGGCTCTAAGTCCCCTGATGCTGGTCTCGAAATCTTTATTCACAATGACCTTGTTGGAGTAGAACTTAACCTCTACGCCGTAAAGCAGTGTCTCCTCCGATGCGATACCGGGAGTCACCTTATCAAGGGCCTGGATCATCTCATCGAGATCCACCATGATCCTGTGAGGGAATACCAGTGAAAGATCGCCGGGAACAGCATCCTTAAGTGTCGGGATCAGGTTATTCCTGCAAAGTCTCTCCTCTGTAGTCCTTCTTCCTCTCTTGAAATCGCCGTAGGTCTGGACAAGGATCTTGCCTCCGCAGAGCATGTTCGAGAGCTCCGCTATCTTTTTACCGTACTCAATAGGTGTCTTGAAGGGCTTTGTAAAGTTCTTGGACACCAAAAGAGCAAAGTTTGTATTGTTTGTCTTAAACTCTTTTCCCTTGTAGGCGTGACCGTTGACAACAGCAAGTCCGCCGTCATAGTACTCGGTTGCAACCTCTCCTGAAGGATTGGTGCAGAAGGTCCTTACCTTGTCGTCAAAGGTAGGTGTGTGGTAGATGAGCTTGGCCTCATAGAGGTTCTCGTTAAGGAACTGCATTACCTCATCTCTTACCTCAACCCTTACGCCAACATCAACGGTACCGGGCTTTGTCTCGATCCCGATCTCTTCGCACTTATCCTTAAACCAGTCGGCGCCTTCACGTCCGACAGCAGAGACGATCTCTTTTGCCGTAAAAGTATCACCCTTATCGGTGGTAACAGCTGTGGCTCTTCCATCCTCAACAACAATGTTGGTGACCATGGTGTTAAACTCGATATCTACACCTTTGGAGAGGATATGCTCCTGAAGCCTTGAGTAGATCTTGTAGCCTTCCTCTGTGCCAAGGTGCCTGATAGGGCACTCGACGAGCTTTAAGTTTGCTCCGATGGCTTTTCTTCTGATCTCTCTGATCTCAGCTTCCTTGTCAACGCCGTAAACGCCCTTGTCCGCGCCGAACTTAAGGTAGATCTCGTCAGACTCGTGGATAAGGGTTGTCGCTGCATCATATCCAAGGATCTCCGGAAGGTTTCCTCCGACATCCGGTGAAAGAGAGAGCTTACCGTCTGAAAAAGCTCCCGCTCCGGCAAATCCTGTTGTGATAGAACATGGTTTGCATCCGGCACAGGTCTTGGTTACACGCTTGGGACAATTTCTTTTCTCTATAGAACGACCCTTCTCAACGATGAGAACCTTGAGATCAGGTCTTTTCTCCATAAGCTCATAGGCGCAGAAAATGCCTCCGGGACCGGCGCCGATAATTACTACATCATAATTCTTAGTCATAAATACTCCTTTTTTGTGCTCTGGTGCTCTCGATCACTTCCCTGACCTTATCGGTAGCATTTGCAAACGCATTTGCCACGTTCGGATCAAAGTGTGTTCCGGAGCCCTCCAATATTATATCCATGGACTCCTCAATTGAAAATGCTTTTTTATAACACCTGTCAGATGAGAGAGCATCAAATACATCCGCAACAGCCATGATCCTGGCAGAGAGCGGAATATCCTCGCCCGAAAGTCCCATGGGGTAGCCCTTGCCATCCCATCTCTCATGGTGGTAAAGCGCAAGATTCCTTGCTTCGTTCAGGTAATCGGAGTCGGGAACTTTTTCGATAACCTGGTCTATTATCTCAGCACCCGCAATTGTATGCGTCTTCATATTCCTGTACTCTTCCTCATCCAGCCTTGCCGGCTTGTTGAGGATCCTGTCAGATACCTTTATCTTGCCGATATCATGGAGAGGTGCTGATTTAAAGACATCTTCCATGAATTTATCCGTGAGCTTGTCTTCGTAGATACCTTCTTTTTTCAGCTCATCCATTATTATCCTGGTGTACAGCGCGGTCTTTTTAACATGCTCTCCCGTATTCTGATCCCTGCTCTCCACCATGTCAGCAAGCACCACGATAAGAGCATTCTGCATGTCGTTTATGGTCTCGTTCTTGCGTTTGATATCCTCCACATAATTCAGGTTATCTTCGGTCATCTCGGAAAATGCAAGATAGAGGTTCTCGGTCTCATCACCGGTCTCGATATCAATCTTGTTAAAGAGCTCTACCGTGTCGTGCAGCGCCTCTTCACTATCCTGCCTAAAAATAGATGCCGTATAGGCCATTGTATTCAGAGGAAGGATCATCTGATACTCGACAAAGAAAAGGCTCACAGCAAGGATCAGTGCAAAGACTCCAAAGAAAAGTGAGACCATCCTTATCTTAAAGCTTCTGGCTTCCATCATGATCTGATGCATCGAGATATCAACACCTGCGTGTGCTCTGACCTTTCCCGAAGAATCCATGACGGGCTCAAATACCGTAAGGACCCAACCGAATCTGTCATTGACCACTATGGGCTCCAGTTCCTCTGCCTCGGACAAGCCGCTCCTGTACTCTCCTATGGTCTCCTTAAAGCCCACCACATCTCCGGGTTCTCCGCCGGGAACATCCTCGGTATCAATGTCAAAGACCACGTGGCAGCCGTCCTCCATGATCTTGTAGACATACACATACTCAACTATGGAATCAGAGGTATTCAGTATCTCTTCAAGCTCTTTGTATATCTCAGTGTAGCCCTGAGCACTTTCGCCCTTTTCCATAAACTCATCTACTCTGTCTCCGTCAACGCAGGCTGCAGCTCTTTTGGCTATGCCCTTTGCAAGCTCTACCTCTCTGTCCACCATGCTGTTGTAGAAAATGTAGTAGCTGATCATCATGGCTGAAGCTCCGACCAGGACAGATGCCACTGTCAAGAGCGAAACAAGCTTGAGTCTTAGTGACATGGTCCTGCTCTTCTTTTTGCGGAACTCCCTTACAATCTCGGAAGTAAGAGGAGCCTGCTTCCAGGCGTGAACATGAAAACGTCCTTTGAATTTTTCAGGAAGAACATGTATCACTATCAGGGCAAAAGAGACACTGACTATCTTATCGATCAGATCAATAAGAAAATCTGCTATGAGCTCTGATGTGAATGCGGAAAAGATCCCAAGAGAATGGATGGACTCAACAAGTGCAGAAGAAGTATCCTCTGCACCAAAGCCGTAGAGATACCAGGTGATAAGAGCACCTCCAACACCGCCGATGAGGGCATAGATAACGATCATCGAAAAGATGCCCCAAAACTTACCGGTCCAGTCCCTGTTATGGAAAAACGCCGTGATAACTGCAACAGATACGTTTATCGCTCCGTAAGAAATGGCCATGGGATCTGAAGTTATTGTGGTAAGAAAGGGCCCCATAAGCCCGACAAATATTCCGGGAATATATCCTCCCAGCATCGAAGCGATCATCGTTCCGATAAGGTCAAGATATAACGGAAGTCCTAAGCTGTTACATACCAGAGCTCCGCCGGAATTGATAAGAATGCACACTATGATCAGGGACAGCATTGTCAGTGTCTTCTCAAGCCCGGACCTTGTTTCCTGTTTTCTGATTATATCCAAAACGATCACCTCTTAATCGTCAATAATATAAGTGCCACCTAATAATTATACCAAATTTTGCTTATTAATACATTTTTTAGAAATAATGCGATATAATTCTATTACGGCTAGACGATTATTTTTGTTTGTTATTTTAGGAGCTTCAAATTCATGAATAAAAGAATCTTACGAGCAATCTCAGGTTTTGCCATCGCTTTCGTGATGGTCATGTCTTTTTCGCTGCAGTCTTTTGCCAGCGGATTTGATCCCGTGTACTATGCAGAAAAATATCCCGATGTGGCAGCTGCCGTTGGAACAAGCCAGCAGGCACTCATAAACCATTACCTCACCTTTGGCATAGGCGAGGGAAGATTCCAGAATGCAGCTGAAGAAGAGGCCGGAACGCCTCTTAACACTTATATCGATATAAACCTGACCAGTCAGCATGTTGTCTATATCCTGGACGGAAATCCCGTATGGGAGAGCGATTGCGTATCGGGCGATGTCAGCAAGAAAAGGAGTACTCCCACAGGAATATATGCAGTGTACGGACACGTGGCAGGAACTTATCTTACAGGTCCTACCTGGCACAACTGGGTTGATTACTGGATGCCGTTCACAAGAGGCGGCTGCGGACTGCACGATGCCACCTGGCGGCGAAAGTTCGGAGGAAATATATACATGACCAACGGCTCACACGGATGCGTAAATCTCCCCCACGACAAGGCGGAGGAGCTGTTTAATATGATCAGCATCGGAACGGTGGTAGTTGTTCATAAGGATGAGTGAGTCGGTGAGTCAGTGTGTCAGTGGGGACGTTACAGTTTGACACATTTTGAAAAGCAAAATGTGTCAAACTG
>JAFSTR010000060.1 GCA_017445665.1 Butyrivibrio sp.
ACTCCTGCGTTGTTGACAAGTACATCTACATCCCCGGCCTTCTCATAAAGCTCTTTTACCGAGGCAGGATCAGATACATCGCAGGCATAAGCCTCACACTTGATCCCATACTTCTCTGAGAGTTCAACCGCCAGAGCCTTGAGATCATCGATATTATTCTTGCAGCACAATACCAGATTGTCATTGTTCTTTGCAAAAGAGATTGCGATTTCCCTTCCGATTCCTCTGGATGCGCCGGTTATCAAAACCTTTCTGCTCATCTTTGTCTTCCTTTATACTATAGAATACGCCGAGAGCATCGCCCCCGGCGTTATCTTACATAAATATCACATCTCACAGTGCTCTAAAGCCTCAATAACCGTTTCTTCCACAAAGGGCTTAGAAACGAATTCTGTTGCTCCATCCTTAACTGCTTCCATCATTTTATCCTTCTGTCCGGCTGCGGTTATCATCACAACCTTGGCATCGGGAAATTCCTCTTTTATTTCTTTTAATGCCTCAATACCGTCCATTTCAGGCATTGTAATATCCATGGTGACAATATCGGGCTTAAGCCTTGCGTACAGTTCAACGCCTTCCTTGCCGTTAATGGCTTCGCCTGCTATGCTGTATCCGGCTCTCTCTAAAATATCTCTCAAGATCCTTCTTGAAGTTCTTGAATCATCTACTATTAAAACGTTCTTCATCCACGTGCCTCCTGTATTTCAACCAATCAAAATATCTTTAGACACTGCAATAATGTATTTTACCTCTCCGCCTGAGATATAGACAGGCATGACGATCATCTCATCACTGCTGGCCTGTGCAAAACTCACGAAGAAATTCGGTGGATCAAGATCTATCTTAGTATCAACTCTGCTCTGTTCCGAAGCATACAGGCCGTTGATACAGTTAATAAGCTCACATACGGCATCAAGGGCATCTTCCCTTGTCTCAATAAATTCTTCTTTTGTATATGCGATAGCCATTTTCCTGACATCTTCATATCTGCCGGAAATGGCCACTACAGCCTGCTGATCGCCGTGGAATTTCTGATATCCCAAAACCTCATCGTGCAAAGCCTTGGTCGTATAAGCTCTTCCAATATAGACATGGTTATCAACCAGTCTGTACATACTCTTAATGCCCATGGCGAACATGGAATTATAGATCTCGTCTTCCAGGTTCAGAAAAACAGGTACTGCCTTCTCCACATCTCCTGTCTTAAGAGCCGCCATATCGCTCTCAGTAAAGGCATTTACTCTCTGATAATCATCCTCAATCTTATCAAGCTGTTCCATGGTCTGAAATCCCAGATCGACACAGGCCTGAAGAAAAGTCAGATATGAGTTTCCCTGAAGTCCCAAAAGCCTCTGAACCTGGGCATCAGTAAGATATCCTTTCTCAACAGCGATATCTCCAAAGCGCTTGTCCATAGATGCCTGAAGCATATTGACCTGCTCCGCCTGAGCAATGGTCATCATCTTCTCCGCCACGGCAATAACACCCAGCTTGGCACGATCTGATGCCTGTTTATTATAAACCTGTGTGAGCTGGTTTTTGGTCACGATCCCCTGCTCCACAAGATATGCTCCGATTAAGCGATCCAGCATGTCTTTCCGCTCCTTCTTGAAATCAAAATTTCAAATCTACAGATGACGGGACTATACTTCAATTTTAGACTAATCTACGCACATAAACAAGCAAATTATTGATTATCTTCCTTACGCATTTCCTTCATAGCCTGGCTCACAGCGGCTGATACAGCATCGTTTGCAGATGCAGCTGCTGCCTTGCCTGCCTGGTTTTTAGCCCTCATGGCTTCAGCCTGTTTGCCGGCAACTTCAAGAGCCATGATCCTGTCCTTAGTAAGAACTACATTCTCACCGAGAGGATTGATAACGATACCTTCTCTGTCCTGGATAAAGCGGATGATGTCCTGATATCTGAACATGCCTCCGTTCCAATCCTTGGTCATGCCCTGCTTGGCAAACTCAAAGGGATCTGAATATATAGGAAGGAACTGCTTATCATCCGGAGTCTTAAGAACCATAAACTTAAGCTTGGTATCCTTGCCGATCCTGATCCTGCCGTTCTCGTCTGTCTCAGTGGGACCCTCGTGCTGTGTAGGTACCAAAAACTGAGCGCCTCTTATAAGAGAAAGCATTCTCATTTCCTTGGCCTTTAATATCTGATCTCTCTTTTCATACTTAACAGGCCATCTCACTTCCTCGAGGAAATCGATCATGGCAAAGTTAAGCGCAGAGTTTACGGGCTCGGGTTTGCTCTCGGCGCCGCCCCACTCTCCGGGTGCAGCCACGATCTCGCTCTTCTTAAACCTTACTCTGTAAGCTCCGTTGTCCAGTATCAGATTCTCTATTCCGATATAATAAAGGTAATCAAAGAATCCGAACTTACCGCCTCCCTTATAATTGGGATCCTCGATCTGGCACTTTCTTACAGCAAGCTTTCTGAACTGCTTGTTAAAGATCTCTGCCGCCTTATCCGCAAGCTCTTTTTCAAAATAAACATTGGCATATCCCTGTTCAACAAAAGGAAATCCTACAGTCTGATCATAGAGTACATACAAATACTCCGCATTTCTTACCCTGTGAAGCACTTCATTGTATATAAGTCTGTGGTTTTTCTCAAAACCGGGAAGCGGAGCCTTTTTATTAAACGCCTCAAGAGCAGTTAAAAGAAATATCAGCTCCTGACCGTTAAGCGCCTTGATAAACTCAGGATCTATATCCTCCTCGTAGATCATAGCCCCGATCTCATCTTTTCTGTCCGCTGAAACAGTCTCTTCGATCATTCCCTCTTCAGCGTCCTTGATATTGATTGGATTGATGCGTCCGATCACGGGCCATGGCATATCCTGATGCGCCTTCCTGGCCTCTTCTGCGGCACGTTCCTTCTGCTCAAGCTTAACCTGCTCGAGATCCTTGGCCTCTTCCTCTTCTTTTTTCTTGTTTCCGAAAATACTAAAAATTCCCATTTAAAACTCCCCTAAATCACTTGTTGTAAAAGACCTTAGAAACTGCTGCAAGGTACTCAGGATCCCAGCTTCCTGCAGATTCATAAGGTGAATGCATAGCCAGCTGTGCAAGACCGATGTCTACTGTGTTGACTGAAACCTGGGCTGTTGAGATGTTACCCAGTGTTGATCCTCCCGGCATATCAGACCTGTTGGTAAAAGTCTGGTAAGGCACATCCGCCTCCTTGCAAAGGAGCTTGAACTCCGCTGCAGAAACCGCGTCGGTTGTGTACTTCTGATTTGCATTGTACTTAATGACAATCCCCTCGTTCATTGCAGGCCTGTTTACAGGATCTGCCTTGTCCGAATAGTTTGGATGAACTGCATGAGCGTTGTCGGCAGAGACCATGAAGCTGTTTGCAACTGCCATGTGATACTGCTCTCTGGTCTTACCAAGTCCGTCGCAGATCCTCTCCAGCGTATCCTTGAGGAATGTTGAGTCCGCACCCTGCTTGGTTCCGCTGCCAACTTCCTCGTTGTCAAATACGCAGTGCATAGCCACATAGTCTTTTGCCTTGGAATTCACAAAACCGTCATAGCTGCAGAATACACACTCCTGGTCATCAAGCCTTGCGCTGGCGATAAACTCCTCGTTTGCTCCCCAGAATACAGGCTTAACCCTGTTATACAGAAACAGGTCGTGTCCCAGAATATCTTCTTTTTTCTTAACTCCGGCTTCCATTGCTATTAAGGCAAAAAAGCTCTCTGCCGCCTTGTCGTCACCGAAGATCGGAAGCATGTCGTTTTGGGCATTGTATTTCATACCGTCATTAGCTTCCCTGTTCATGTGGATAGCCAGTGCAGGGAGCATGAGAAGATCCCTGTCTATGTTCACAAGCCTTGTCTCTGCCTTGCCCTTGTTGTTCACAACAACTCTTCCCGCTACGGAAAGAGGTCTGTCAAACCACTCAGCGCAGAGCATTCCGCCGTACTTCTCCACATTGAGCTTGATGTAGGCTCCGGCCTTCATCTCAGGATTCTCCTTGATCTTAAAGGTAGGCGAATCGCTGTGGCTGGCTATCATGTGGAAACCTTTAAAGCTCTTTTTCGGAATCCTGAATGAGATTATTGCGGAATCGTTCCTGCGAACAAAATAGTCGCCTGCGCCAAGTTTCCAGGCACTGTCCTCCTTGAGCTCCGTAAATCCTCTTTTTAAAAGATCCCTTGCTATATTGTCCACAACATGAAAGGCTGTGGGACAGCTGTCTATAAAGTCCAGCATTCTCTTTGTCAGATTATTTTTCTTATCCATAAGCACCTCTGTACCGAATAAAATCGTAGAAAACAGTATATCATATTTTCCCCCAATGTGATAAAATGTAAGCACTTACATTTTGCATATATATTAATTTATGAATTGGGAGAAGGTTATGACACGAGAAGAAGCTTACGGAATGTTGAACGAATATGTCGATTATCTGCTTCAGAAATCAGATGCAGAACACCCTTTCTGGAATATTGAGAAAATTGTCAGTGGCAAGCCCAACAAGTGGAACTACATCGATGGCTGCATGATCACAGCTGTTCTGTCACTCTACGACATGACAGGTGATAAGAAATACCTCGACTTTGCCGACAATTTCGTCGGCTGGTTTGTTCAGGAGGACGGCTCGGTCAGGACCTACAGCACCGAAGAATACAATCTGGACAACATCAACCCTTTCAAGAACCTCTTTAAACTCTATGATCTTACGGGAAAAGAGAAATACAAAAAGGCCATGGATATCGCAAGAAGTCAGCTGGATACCATGCCAAGGACCAAGGCAGGAAACTTCTGGCACAAGAACATCTACCCTTATCAGGTATGGCTTGATGGAATGTACATGGCGCAGCCCTTCTACATGGAGTATGAGAAGCGCTATAACAAGATGCAGGGCTGTCTTGATTCCTTCAAACAGTTTAAAAACGTGGAAACTCTTATGAAGGACAAAAAGACCGGCCTTTACTATCACGGCTACGATGAGAGCCGCGAGATGTACTGGGCTGACAAGGAAACAGGTCTTAGTCCAAACTTCTGGCTTAGGGCCCTCGGATGGTTCACTGTTGCCCTCGTTGATACCGCAGAGGCCATCGATGAGTCCATGTATTATGAGAAGCGCTATCTTCAGTCCATGTTAAAAGACCTGGCAGATTCCCTTATCCCTTTCCAGGATGAAAGCGGAATGTTCTACCAGGTTGTTGATAAAAAAGATGATGAAAGAAACTACCTTGAGACCTCAGGAACAGCACTTATTGCTTACGGTCTGTTAAAGGGTGTACGCCTGGGATTCCTTCCTGAGAGATTTACAGATATCGCCATGAAGGCCTTCGATGGCATCACCGACAAGTATCTCTCAAGGAACGAAGACGGTACTCCTAAGCTTGGCGGAATCTGCCTGGTGGCAGGCCTTGGCGGTCCTCAGCACAGAGACGGATCCCTTGAGTATTATTTCTCTGAGCCCGTTGTGGAGAACGAAGCCAAGGGCGTTGCACCGCTTATCCTGCTTTACACAGAGATTTTAAGGATCAACAGATAATAACTTTTTCATAGACAGGCATATCTTCTATAGGAGCATCTGCAGTTATAAACCGGCCGCCCTCAAGGGCAGTGTCGCTGCCATAACGTTTCCAGCTGCAGCCCTTTGGAAGGTATACCTGTCTTTTTCTTGCTCCGGCTTCAAATACCGGTGCGACCAGGTACTTTTCGCCGAACATGTACTCATCTTCCACCTTCCATGCCATCTCATCCTCCGGGAATTCATAAAAGAGTGTGCGCATGATGGGGCTCCCCTTTTCATGTGCTTCCTGCATGATGCCTCTTATATATTCCTTCATCGATATGCGCAGCGAGATGTACTTTTTACATATTTCAAATACCTCTTCTCCGTAGCTCCAGATTTCATTGGGCGCACCGGATCTGCAGCTTGCGCCACCGGTCTCACCGACCTGAGGCTGACGCGGCTCTCTGTCTCCGTGAAGCCTCATTACAGGAAGAAATGCTCCCCATTCAAACCATCTTGTAAACAGCTCCCTGAAATCAGGGTCATCCGGATTACCGCCATGGAATCCGCCAATGTCCGTTGTCCACCACGGAATTCCTGCGATTCCCATATTAAGTCCCGCAGAGAGCTGATTTCTCATGCAGTCAAAACTCGAAGCAATATCTCCCGACCATACAAGAGCACCGAATTTCTGACTTCCGGCCCAGGCACAGCGCAGGAGATTCACAATGTTTTCCTGTCCTTCCGCCTTCATTCCCTCGTAAAAGGTCTTTGCATATTCCACAGGGTATATATTTCCAATTTCAAGATCTGTCCCTCTGTAATACCTGTAGTTGTCAAAATCATATACAGTGTATTCAGGTTCAGCTTCATCCAGCCAAAAGGTCTTTATCCCAAGGCTGTAATAGTTCTTTTTGACCTTATCCCAAAGGTATGCCCTGGCGCCGGGATTTGTGGCATCATAATGGATCGTGGCTCCCTGGAAATTGAGTCCCGTCCTGAAACCGCGCTCCGTTCTGATAAGATACCCCTTTTCCATCATCTCATCAAAGTTTTCACTCTCCCTGTCAACTGTTGGCCAGATCGAGACCATGAGCTCAGTTCCCATGTCCGCAAGCTCTTTTACCATAGCTTCGGGATCCGGCCAGTAGGTCTTATCAAACTTCCACTCACCCTGCTTTGGCCAGTGGAAGAAGTCACACACGATCATATCAAGCGGGATTCCAATCTCATGGTACTTTCTTGCCACGCCCATAAGCTCATCCTGAGTCTGATAGCGCAGTTTGCACTGCCAGAAGCCAAGGCCGTACTCCGGCATAGCAGGAACCGTGCCTGTGACAGAGGCATAGGCCTCTATAATCTCCGCGGGAGTCTGTCCCACAACAAACCAGTAATCAATACACTTGGTCGCATAGGCTTCAAAACTCATCACGTTTTTGCCAAAAACCGCCCTGCCCACAGCAGGGTTGTTCCATAGAATTCCGTAGCCCATCGATGAGACCGCAAAAGGCACACTTGACTGAGAGTTCCTGTGAGCAAGTTCCAGATCACATCCCTTGAGCTCAAGGTTCTTTTGCTGATACTGCCCCATCCCGTAGATCTTTTCATCACTGTCAAGAGATTCAAAGCGCATAGTCACATGGTAATCCCCCGCCACATTTGGCCTGAACTCTCTTCCCTCAACTTCTATGGCGCTGCACTTCGGATCAGTTATATCCCTTCGGTTTCTCCAGTATTCCTCGAATACTTTTGTGCCATCCTCCTTGCAGATAACTATCTTGCCGCCGCTTGACACGGATAGACTAAGCTCTCCATTCTTGAGCACTGCGCCGTTCTCTGTAATCTCTATATCCGCCTTTTCACTTTGAGGGATTGTAAGTGCCCAGTCAGTATCAGGCATTGCTCTTTGTTTGGTTGCCCTTACTCTGACCGCATTCTTCCCCCAGGCTTCTATCCACACTTCTTCCGCGTCGTAGTGATATACAAGCCTCTTGCCATCAACCCTAAGCATATTTTTTACTCCTTCTCGTAAAGCCAGACACGCATCTCATTACGCCCTCTGTTTGCCCAGGCGTAATACGGTATCATTTTTATCTTTGCAGGTTCAGTCGCAGTTTCATCGGCCTTTCTGTACAGCCCGCTGTTTGCCGGCAATTTTCTCCTTACGCCGTCTGCCTCGATAACACCGACTCCCTCAAGAAGCTCCTCATCCCGGCTGTAGTTCAGCGCTGCGGACTTTGGCAGCATAAGAAGGTGCAGGTTATCTCCGTTATCAACGCCCTCTGCGCAAAATACCTGTGGCCCCCTTGCCACGCTGACTTTGCCGACATCCTCTGAAACCAGCGGATTTGCGTACCATCTCCTCGGGGTCATATCGAGCTTAAGAGTAACGTTCATCTCTCCGCTTCCTGCTTCGATGTACCAGTAGCCCTGCACTGAAATGATATCAGTCTTCTCTCCGTTCACTTCTGC
This sequence comes from Butyrivibrio sp., assembly GCA_017445665.1. GTDB lineage: Bacteria > Bacillota > Clostridia > Lachnospirales > Lachnospiraceae > Butyrivibrio. The sequence goes on from JAFSTR010000060.1 coordinate 7,969, forward strand.
CTGTGTATCCTCAGACCATCCGGGAATCCTGATGCCGACTTTCGCCGGCTTTTTGCCGGTATTCTTTATGGCAAAAGATATCTTCCCGTCCCTTGGGTAATCGGCATCAACAGTAACTGTCAGCGTTCCGTCTTCATATTCCTTCTCCATTTCCGATCTGATGAAAAGATTTACGAGAACCGAGTCTCCCCTGTCTGTGTAAATATAATCCTCAACAGACGCAAGAAGCCTTGCAAGGTTTGGCGGACAGCATGCACATCCCAGCCAGTCGGGACGGACTATCTTGACGTGGCTCTTTGTCGGGTCTTTTTCCGATTTCTCTGGGACAACCTCTAAAGGATTGACGTAGAAGAAATGCCTTCCATCCAGCGCCATTCCCGAAAGCGCAGTATTATAAAGAGCTCTCTCCATAACATCGCCGAACTCACCGTCTGCGCCAAGTCTTAACATCTGCCTTGCAAAGAAGATAAGTCCGATCGACGCACAGGTCTCGCAGTACATTGTGTCATTGGGAAGATCATAGTCCAGGGTAAAAGACTCTCCGTTTACCGTTGAGCCTATTCCACCCGTGATGTACATCCTCTTATCCACTATGTTTCTCCAGATCCTCCTGCAGACTGCCTCCAGGTCTTTATTGCCTGTGGAAGCAGCTACATCAGCAAGTGCCGTGCACATATAGACAAGTCTTACAGCATGTCCTTCTGCAGTATCCTGTTCAAGGATAGGTGCATGGATCTGGAAGTATGTGAGCGGCGCATTATAAAGCCCTCCAATAGCGGGCTTACCTGTATCCTCTCTGAACTGTCTTTTGAAAAAGTCAGGATCCTGTCCCCTTTGAAGAAGGAAGTACTCTGAGAGCTTTAAATATCTCTTTTCCCCGGTCAGATGATAGAGCCTCATAAGGCCTATCTCAACTTCCTCATGTCCGTCGCAGCCGTGGATCATGCCATCCTCCGGGCCAAAGACAGCGTCTATGTGGTCAGCAAGTTTTACCGCGATATCCAAAGCCTTTTTGCTGCCGGTCACCTGATGATAAGCTACCGCCGCCTCGATGAAATGTCCTGCGCAGTAGAGCTCATGGCTCTCTCCAAGGCGCTTGTACTTGTGGTCCGGCTCCATGATGGTAAAGTAGGTGTTCAGATATCCGCTCTTCTCCTGGGCATCTGCAATAAGATCCACCACTTCATCGGTTATCTTTTTAAGATCATCGTCCCGGTGATCCTTTAAGGTGTAGGCTGCTGCCTCAAGCCACTTGTATACGTCACTGTCCTGGAACACCCAGCCGTAATGCTCTCCCTTGGTCCTTCCGGCAGCGATCTTGAAGTTTTCTATGGCATGACTCTTCTCACTGGGAATTGACGCGTCATTTCTTTCCTTCTCAATCTTTATATCAATATCATCATTTAAAACTTTCCACTGATATGGAATCATTCTTGTTCTGACAAGCTCTTTGTACCTGCCGAAAAACGGATCGTTTATTGAAGTTTTCATACCCCCACTCTCCTAAGCGTTTTCTTTTGATTTTACTATATTAAGTACGGGCAGAGATAGCTCTCTGCCCGCATAAAACATTGCATTTTTGTCCATTTAAATCAGCTATGACAGGTTAGTTTCCAAGAATTCCGTCAATTGTTGCCTGTGCTTCTGCTGCCGCTGCATCAGGTGCGCTCTCTCCTGTGATGACTTTGTTGAATGCAAGTGAAATAGCATCTGAAATGTCAGGCCACTCAGGAAGAGGTCCTCTTGCGTTGGCATACTTCATCTCATCTACGAATACCTGATATACTGCATCACCCTTAAACTGTGTCTCTGCGATCTTGGAATCGGATGAAATGTAGCCCATGTGATCCATCATGTAAAGGCATGTATCTCCACTTGTAGCATACTGAAGGAATTTGATCGCTGCTTCCTCGTTGCCGCCTGCAATAACTGCATAGTTCTCTCCGCCAAGACCTGAAGCCTGCTGCTTGTCCTGAGGAATAGGAGCAACGTTCCATTTAAGATCCGGCACTTCCTGACGCATTGTTGGGATCTGCCATGTTCCGTTGATCATCATAGCAAGGTTTCCGGAAATGAACTGGTTCATGGTATCGCCCTGTGTCCAGTTGATTGCTTCCTTAGGGAATGCACCTGATTCAACAAGGCTCTTCTCAAACTCAAGCGCCTTGATTCCGCCTTCGGAATTGATCTCGTATGAAGTCTGGCCTGTTGACCATACCCATGGAAGGAAGTTAAAGGTTCCCTCTTCGTTCTGAAGTGCGCAGTGTGCAAAGCCGTATACATTTCCCTTGGTTGTCTTCTTAGCTACGTCCAGAAGCTCATCCCATGTGGTCGGAACGTCACATCCTGCGTCCTTTAACATATCCTCATTGTAGAAGAGAACAAGGTCGTTACTTCCGAAAGGAACACCGTAAAGTTTTCCGTCCAGTGTGCAGGAATTTACAGGTCCGGGATAATATGAGCTGACATCAAATCTGTCTGTGATATCTGCGAAAATTCCCATGGCTGCATATGAAGCATGGTCAGGATTATCAAGGATTACAATGTCAGGAAGTTCTCCTGCTGATGCTCCGATGGAGAGCTGTTTCTTGAAATCAGCAAAAGGAACGTATTTAGCCTGAACTTTGATATTGGACTGCTGGTTGTTGAACTCCTGGATAATGTGATCAAGAGCTTCCTGATGTCCTGCTGTCTCCCAGTAATACCATATTGTCACATCACCTGAAGCATCATCTGATGCCGGAATTGGGTCTGCTTCTTTTGCAGTTGCAGTTTCTGTCTTTGTCTCTGTTTCTCTGGCTGCTCCCTGAACCCCCGAGCCGGCTGTGTCTGCTGCGGCTCCGCAGCCTGCCATCATGGAAATAACCATTACAGCGCTAAGTACTGTAGCCAATAACTTCTTTTTCATGTGTCCCTCCTTATTGTTCGGTACATTATAAGTTTTGCTTACAATGGAATTATCTCCCATAAATAAGGAGTAAAAAACTCAACAAAACTTAAAAAGGATGAATTTTCTAATCTGTTTTTTTCTTTAGGGGAATTTCGATAACAATACAGCTTCCCTTTTCCATATCGGGCACTGCTCTCATCTTTCCCTCTTTTCCGTAATACATCTCAAGCCTTGTTACTACGTTACTTATGCCGATATTGGTATTGCCCTTAAGGGTCTCAAAATCCCTGTTGTTTATCTTTTCAATGATCTCAGGTTCCATACCTTTTCCGTTATCTTCAATAGTGATCTTAAGAAGGTCGTTTTCACAGCTGACATATACGCTGAGCTTTGCATCCTCCTGGTCGGGCATAAATCCGTGCTTTATGGAATTCTCTATAAAAGGCTGGAGCAGAAGCTTGTGCACAATAGCATTCTGGGCATCGGGCTCAACAAATGCGTTGTAGGAAAAGCTGCTTTTTACCCTGTACTGCTGGAGATAGATGTATTTTCTCAGCCACTCCATCTCATCCCTTATTGTGACTTCTCCGTTGCTGTTAACAATTGCATATCTCAGGATATTCGCAAGGGCACTGATGGCGTTGCTTATGTCATATTCATCCTTATCGATAGCCATCCAGTTGATGGTATCTAAGGTGTTATAAAGAAAGTGCGGATTTATCTGGGCTTCCAGCGCAGCAATCTGAGCTTCCTGCTGATTCGTCAGCGCCACGTTGAGCTTTTTCATCATGTCGTTAAAAGCGTCTGCTATAGTCTCAATCTCCGCCGGCATCGCTTTGTCTTTTTCCGCGCGGACAGACAGATCGCCGTTTCTGGCCTGTTTCATTCTTCCGGTGACGTAATGGACAGACTTTACAAGATTTGCCGAAAGGCCCGTGGACATAAGTACAACCACCACCATCACCAAAACTCCCACAACAGCAATAAGGAAAAGCTGTCTTCTCTGAAGGCGCGTCAGCTCCGACAGGCTTGTGACATTCACGACATCCCACCCGAGCTTTTCGTCGTGGGTGAAGAATACCGCTGCTTCCCTGGCCAGCTGGGGATAGTTTTTATGTAAAAAGAGTTCGTACCCCGCAAGTCTCTTTTCATCAGGAGCCGACATATCCGTGACAGGAGTTCCGATGACCTGCGCCTCATCTCCGAAGGTCACGATCCTCCCCTTATCATCCACCAGAAAATTGAAGATTCCGGTATCGTCACTGGAGCTCAAACAGATATCTTTAAGAAAATCCTCATCCACACTGACTATCACGACTCCGCAGTCCTTGGTAAGTGCCTTGTAATCAATGATCCTGTGCGCGATATGGAAGAGATAGTAATCCTTTTTTGCAAAATTTGTTCCAAACTCTGTGGGATATACGTGAACCCCGTTGTCCTGCGAAATATCCTCATAGAGCTCTTTCTGGCTCTTACTGAAATTATCGAGCCAGGAACTCTTATAAGTGGCAGGCGTCATCTGCTCGTAGGTCACAAATTCGCCTCCGGGTGTGATCACCGAGACCGCCCTGATATAATCCTTGGTATAAAGGAGCGAGCTCATAAAACGTCGCATCTGATTTACAGCCACCGCTTCATTGGTGCCCTCATCGATCTCAAAGACCCACTTTACCATATTGTCATCGGTATAAAGCTGATAGAGCACATCTTCATATGCATCAAGGGAAATATTAAGATTATTGTCCAGCTGTTTTAAGCTGCTCTTTGACATCATCTCGGTGTTCCGCGAGAGAGTCACCGACATGCTTATATAGGAAAAGACTCCCAGGATAATGATAGGAAGCATGGAAGTCAGAATAAAGACCCTGATCAGTCTGTTGCGCAGGCTCGTTTTTTTCATACTCATATCCACCCCAAAACGAAAAATCAGAGGATAATGTCTCCTCTGATTTATCATATATTTACCGGAGCTTCCTTTCAAGAATCAACCTTTAACAGCTCCGTTTGTCATTCCGCTTATTATGTAATTCTGCATGAAGATAAAGATCAGTGTCACCGGAATTATCGCCACGATGGCAAAGGCAGTCAGATAGCTCCATTTGGTTCCGTACTGCCCCATGAAATTAAAAATGCCGGCTGTGATGGGTCTTTTCTCCTGATCAAGGATAAAGGTCATTCCGTATGCCAGATCCCCCCAGGCATAGAGGAATGAGAAGATCGCACACACAATAACGCCGGGCTTGGCCACAGGAACCAGGATCTTCATAAATGCCATCATCCTTGTACACCCGTCAATGTAGGCAGCTTCCTCCAGGGCTTTTGGTATTGATGCAAAATAGTTTTTCAGTATCAGTACGGAGAAAGGGATTCCGATGGTTGCATCAGCCAGGACAGGAGCCCACCAGGTATTGTAGATCTTCATATTCCTGAACATGATGAACATCGGGGTTAAAAGAACCGATACCGGCAGCATCTGTGTTACCAAAAAGCCCAGGAGCATTGCTTTCCTTCCGACAAACTTATATCTCGCAATGGCGTAGGACGCAGGAACCGCCAGGACTACCGCGATCAGCATGGCGCCTGTCGAGATCACAAAACTGTTAAAGAACGACTTGAACATGTTGAAATCGCCATTCTCTATCTGAGCTACATATGACTTTGTGTTGAGCTCATGCGGATACCAGGTTGGCGGTATCAGGAATATTTCTTTTTCTGTTTTAAAAGATGTGATCAGTGTCCAGAACAATGGGAAAAGGAGCAGTATCAGTATCACAACCGACACGATGCATAAGATCACATTGCTCTTTCCTGTTATTTTCTTCTCGTCCATCACTCTTCCTCCCCCTGCATTGTAATCTTCAGATATAACAGTCCCACAAGAAACAGTATCAGGAACAGGACATTTGCAACCGTAGATCCCTTGCTGTACTGGAACAGATCAAAGGAAAGCTTGTAGGAATAGGTTGAAAGAAGATGCGTTGAATTGACGGGTCCGCCTTCAGTCATAACGTAAACAAGGTCGTACACCTTGAAGGTATAGATAAAGCCAAGCACCAGCACTGACTCAATGGTCGGGCGAAGGAGCGGCAGTGTTATCTTTATCAGCTGCTGCCATCCGTTTGCCCCGTCAACCGAAGCGCTCTCATAGAGCTCCTGAGGTATCGTGGTAAGTCCCGTTGCCAAAAGAATCGTGTTAAAAGGAATTCCAATCCAGACATTGGCTGCTACCACCGCGATCATAGCTGTTCTAGGCGTTGTCAGCCACTCCACATTATTCTGGATAAGATGAAGGCACTTTAAGATGTAATTGATGATACCGACGTCGGTGGAAAACATGAACTTGAACATCAGCGCCGTTACCGTCATGGGCATCATCCAGGGTATCATGGTAAGACCTCTGACCGTCTTGGCGAAGGTGAACTTCTTATTAAAGAGCAGGGCCAGTAAGAACCCTATAAGAAACTGAAAGATAAGGCAGTACACGGTAAACTTAAGAGTGTTTCCCATTGCCTTTACAAATACTTCGTCCTTAAAGATCTGAATATAATTGGTAAGGCCCACAAAGTGCTTCTGCCCGTGGACAAGGTTTTTTACCGATACATCCTGAAAGCTCAGGATAAGGTTACTGAGTATCGGATAGCCGACAAAAACCAGCATATATAAAAATGCAGGAAGAATGAACAACAGTCCTGCATTTTCATATCTGAAAAATTCTTTTACTTTTTTCATCTTCTTCCCCTTTTCAATATCTCTTTTTCTAAATAATACCTTGGGAAAAGAGATATCAAAACACGAGAAATCTGAAAAAGGTGGAATATTCTAATGTGGTTTTGACATCACTTCAAAGACTTTCTGTACTCGGCAGGAAGCATGCCCGTAACATCCCTGAAGACCTTGCTGAAGTACTTTGGATCCGAGTAGCCGACTCTTTCTGAAATCTCTTTTAGTTTCATGCCGGTGCCCACAAGCAGTTCCTTGGCCTTACCTATGCGATAGTTTCGGATATAGGTGCTGAAGTTCTCTCCCGTCTCCTTGTGGAACTGAGTTCCGAGGTACTCCGGTGTTATTCCGAGCCTGTCAGCTATTTCATCCAGAGTTATTCCTGTGTGGTAGAACTCATGGATCATGCTCTTTGCCCTGCGAACCGTCAGGGTTTCCGAATCGGATGCATCTTCCTTTGCCTTCAGCATATCCAGGATATCACTGCAAACTGATGAGAGCTCCGATCTCAATTTGGCATTCATAATGCTGTCCAGAAGCTTTTGCTGCTGAATGTTGCCAACCTTTGTGTTTCCTATATCCTTGGCGATCTCAATAACTGACCAGATAAATCTTACAAAGCACTCCTTGATCTCTCTCGGATCATAGACTCTTCCGTCGTGGAAGCCCTCCTCAAACTCATCCATGAGCTTTTTCTCCTGGGAAAAATCCGATGCGCAGATTGCCGTCTTCATCCCGGCTTCAAGGTCCTGCGGATATACACACAGTGATGTCTGCACCTGGGTTATCTTAGGGTAGGATATCAGGACGTCTTTTTCAAAAGAGATGTTCCAGTCCATATAAGGATACAGGTCGTTTATACCTGTGCTCATGCCGCTAAGGCCTGCGCACTCCGTGAATCCCATTGCCGAACTGCCATGAAGCTTATGCAGAAGCTGAAACTGGATCCACCTCTCAAAATCTGTTGCACTGCTATACTTATAAACTATTACAATCAGGGATTTTCTGTACTCCATATCAAGGATCAGATAGTTTATGCCTTCGTAAAAAGAGAGCGAATTTGACAGCTCTTTTTGCTCTCTCTGCCACTGACTCTCATACTGATTTCCGAGATAATCGCACAGAATGATGAACTTCTGAGTCCCGATAATGCCATAATTCTTCCTCAGATACTTTTCCACTTCATCATCCGCAGTCATACGGCCGCCGATGATCTCTCTCATGACCTGATCCAGCGTTCCCACCGCCTGCGGCTTTTTTCTCCTGTCCTCTTCCATCTGATGTCTGATGTTCTCAAGAGCAGTTGAAAAGTCAGATATATTGAGCGGTTTAAGCAGATACTCGGTTACTCCCAGTTTCATAGCCGTTCTGGCATATTCAAATTCCGAGTAGGCACTGAGCACAATAGCTTTTATGTCCAGTCCTTCATCATAGATAGCCTGAAGCATCTGAAGTCCGTCCATCTCCGGCATCTGAACATCTGTTATGACAAGGTCAGGCTTTTTATCCCTGCAGACTTCAAGCCCCTGTCTGCCGTTCCCGGCCTCTCCCACTATTTCATATTCGTCCCCAAGCTTTCCAAGGAGTTTAAAGAATCCCTCCCTGATGCGGACTTCATCCTCTACTATAACTATCTTCATTGCTGCTCCCCCACATGCTGCAAAAAATGCAGCCATCTTTTTTATATTAACATGACTGCAATAAAAAAGGAGCAGACATTTAAATGTCTGCTCCTGCCTTGTCTTAATAATTTATGCCTGATCAGAAGGAAGTTCAACCTTGAAGTACTTAACATTTGTCGTGAGCTCTTCAGCGATCTTCTGCAGGTCTTTTGCCTGCTCAACAACTGATTCCATGCTGGTATCAAGCTGCATAAGGGATGCTGATGTCTCCTGGGTTGATGCTGCGTTCTCCTCGGAAATACTTGAGAGAGACTCTACGGAATTCAGGATGTTCTCCTTGTCGGCATTCATTGTATTAACAAGCTCCACGATCTGCTTGTTGCCTTCCTCTGTCTCCTGAAGAAGTGCAAGCATCTGATCGAAGGACTCACTCATCTCTTCAAGAGCGGTAGTCTCATTGGTGATAGCACCTTTGATTGCCTCTGTGAGTTCTTTGTTTTTCTCGGAATATTCCGTGATGGTTGAAAGCATGTTGGTGATCTCACCTGCCAGAGAGTTGGTGTTGCCGGCCAGATCCTTGATGTTATCTGCAACAACTGCAAATCCTTTTCCTGCTTCACCTGCTCTTGCTGCCTCGATGGATGCGTTGAGGGCAAGGAGGTTCGTCTGGCTTGCTATGGACATGATAGACTCTGCAGCTGTGGAGATCTGAGCAACCACATTGGCTGTCTCATTGACAGAATCAGAAACCTGTGTAGCCATCTCATCGTTTCTCTGATCCTGGATCTTGATCTGCTCAAGCTGTTCTTTGACCCTGGTGGATTCTTCATAAACCTGACGGCCCTTATCCAGGTTGGAGTTTGCAGACTCAAGGACATTGTCTACCGAAGATCCCATGCTCACGGTTACAGAGGATGTACTCTGAACATCCTCTGCCATGGCTGTTGCACCGGTTGCAAGATCGTTGACAGCAGAACTGATATCTGTTGTGGTCTTCTGGGAAGTAGTAATGCTGTCCTTGGCAAGCTCTGCCTTGGTATTTACTGTATCAGCATGATCGATGACTTTAACAAGAGCGTTCCTGAGGTCATGCCTCATGGATTCCAGGCCCTTGAGGATTTCCTCGAACTCAATGATCATACTGTCGGTCTTTATCTTCGTTACGAAATCACCGCTGGAAATTCTCCTAACATCCTCGCCCATCTTCTTGAGAGTTTTCAGTATGGCCATAATAATGAGAACAGTTATTATAAGGAGAATAACGGCAATAGCCATAAAGATGCCGGCATTTACATATATGCTTTTTGAAGTTGCTGCTTCTGCCTCTTCTCTCTCGTGAGTAGCCCAGTCCTCTGTGATATCAGTCATATCGCTGATATAATCTCTTGTTGTAAGGAACTGATTGGCAAAAGCTTCAATGTCGCCCTCATTGGCGTCAACGTTATAGGTGGTCTTCCAGGAATTAAACTGTGACTCGAAAGCAGGATAAACCTGTGAGAATGTCCTTCCATCGGAAGTAGTATGCTCCGTCCACAGATCATCATTGGTCTGGGCAAGAGCGACAGCCTGTTTAACCCTGTCAAAGGCCTGATCACAGTTCTCATAGTAATCACTTACATTCTGCTTTATCTGCTCCGGAGGCAAATACTGCGCGTAAGCATTAATATTCAGCACAGCAGTCTCAGCCTGATACAGATCCCTGTCCGCATTGATCAGGTTTGTACTTATGGTATAAAGCATGTCATAGTAAAGCTCTTCATCAGCTTGCTCAATTGATTTCATCTTAGTTGCATTGAGAATGATGCTGATGACAAGCGTTAATACCAGTACTGTTGAAATACCGATAAGCAAGAGTCCAAGTGGTGCCTTAAAGCCTGATTTCTGATTCATGTGTTTACCTCCTTATTCGAATCCCGTACCACTATTATATTGCTTTTCGGATTAAAGAATGCGCTTTTTGGCAAAAATTTATACTTTTTTTAGGCAATTTGTTTATATTTAATCATCCGTTTATTTGCCTATTTTTTCCCTTATCAGATCCCCTGTTCTTCTGATCTCTTCCCAGAAGTCCCTGGCGGATAACCTGATCGCCCCGCTTCCCATGACAATTACCTGTTCTATGGCATCAGAAGTGGCCACGGTTACCCTATATTTCCTGCTTATCTCATGTGCAGCTTTCTCGATATACTGATCTGCAGTCTCTGCCTCTTTTGTATAAATAATCATAAGTCCGCTCTTTTCTTCCACATGTTCCCTTCCGCCGGGAACCTTGTATGCGTCGAAAACAAGCAGTACCTTCTCTCTCCTAAAGCCCTGGAAATTCACCAGTGTATCTATGAGGGTATCTCTGGCGGCCTTTAGGTCATCCCTGGCAAGAGAAGCCATTTCAGGCGATGCATAAATAATATTGTATCCGTCAACCAGGAGATATTCCTTGTATTCATCGGGGTTTTCACCCTTTACATTTTCATATTTCTCACGCTTTTGTCTCTCGACTTCAAGGTCTCTTCTGGCTTCTTTTTCTTCGGCTGTCAGTGCAGTGACTTCGGTCTTAGTCTCTACGTATCTGGGCTTTACAGCCCCGTAGGTCCGCTCGAATATCGCCTTTAATTCCTTGTCCTCCATGCGGAGCTGCTCTTCTATTTCGTCAAAAGACCTCTCGCCGTCATCCTGTTTTCTGAGTCTTGCCTGAAGCTTTTCAAGCGCCTCCATGTCTATGCTGTCAGAAAGGTCTGTCTTTTTCGTGCTGCCGTCAGGACTCCATCCCGAGTCCACATGCATGTAGTTTCTGACCTCATTCCAGGGAATAACAGTTCCGGCTCCATGCATACAGAATACTGAATCCGGGGAGTTATCTATATCAAGCTCAGGATCATATCCCGACTGCTCAAGGATCTCTTCCGTATTGTGGCAAGGCGCGTAGCCGCTCAGGGTTGTAAATATCCTGCCTTCACCTCTTGTGTAGGAAGAAAGTGTTGTGCTGTAATCCCCGAGACAGGCTGCGGGGACTGTTCCGGTGAGGATAGATCTTCCGCCTTCAAGATCAGGAGAAGACACCGTAGCATTCATGCGCTGCATGTCACTGAGCGCCCTTCCTACAAACTCCTGAGGAAGCTCTATTCGATAGTCAAATACAGGCTCGAGCAGAATGCTGTTCGCCTGCATAAGTCCCTGCCTTACGGCACGATAAGTCGCCTGCCTGAAATCTCCGCCCTCAGTGTGCTTTTCGTGAGCTCTTCCTGCAAGCAGGGTTATCTTTATGTCTGTTATTTCGGATCCCGTTAGGACTCCTAGATGTTTTTTCTCAAGAAGATGTGTCTGAATGAGCCTCTGCCAGTTCAGGGCAAGGTCGTCGGTGCTGCATCTGTTATCCAGCGTGATCCCGCTTCCCGGCTCTCCCGGTTCAAGTAAGAGATGCACCTCAGCGTAGTGCCTTAAAGGCTCGTAGTGTCCGACACCCTCCACCGGTCCTGCAATTGTTTCTTTGTACACGATGTGACCCGGACCAAATCCCACATCAAGGTCAAACCTGCTCTTTATCAGGTGCTTCAGGATTTCTTTCTGAACTTCTCCCATGGTCTGAACTTCAATGGACTTTGCAGCCTCATTGTAGTTAATAAGCAGCATCGGCTCTTCTTCCTCCAGAGCCTTAAGTTTGCCGTATACTTGTATTGCATCGGCCTCCTCCGGGAGTATTAGCGTGGATGAAAGAATTGGCTGAAGTACTTCAGTTACCGTTTCTCCCTCCAGCGTTCCAAGTCCCTCTCCTGCTCTTGTATCTGTCAGTCCCGTCACAGCGCAGATCATTCCTGCCTCTGCCTCAGCTGCAGCTGTATACTTGTCTCCTGAATAAAGCCTTATCTGATCTATCTTGTCATCACCTATCTGGTCCCTGACCTTGAGGCTTCCGCTCATGATCTTCATATGTGTCAGTCTGTTATTATTCTCATCGCGGCTGATCTTAAAAACACGGGCTCCAAACGCTTCCTTTGAATGATCCTTCAAAGGGTCATTATCCGGTGCCGGAACATACTCTGACACCAGGTCCAAAAGCTCTTTTACCCCCTCCATCTTAAGAGCCGATCCAAATCTGCAGGGGAAGCACTTCCTGGTCCTTATAAGTCGCGTTATGCTGTCCTTATCTACCGCCCTGCCCTCAAGGAACCCTTCAAGGAGTTCATCGTCACAGACTGCGATCTCCTCCTGAGTATCCGGATCATCGACAGGATTTGAAAAATCCACAACATGGTTGCCGAAATCGCT
>JAFSTR010000061.1 GCA_017445665.1 Butyrivibrio sp.
AAATTCCTCTCCTCTTCTCTTGACAATGGGACTCATTTATTTATCCTCTTCAATTCCATATGCAAGAGCTTTATACTGGTCGTCCTGAATAATCTTGGCAAGACCCATAGCAACAGAACCAATTGGATTTTCTGCAATATTAACGTTGAGACCAACACCGTTACTGAGTCTCTGTGCCAGATGACAAACCTGTGAAGCGCCACCTGTAAGGTAAAGGCCGTGCTTGAAGATATCAGCTGCAAGTTCCGGCGGAGTCTTCTCAAGAGCAGCCTTGATGTTATCAAGGATCGCATCAAAGTTCTCAATAAGAGACTGATTTATAAGATCTGTAGGGATCATCCTCTCAACAGGAAGTCCTGTCACGATATCACGTCCGTATACAACAGCGTCTTTTCCTTCTTTTTCAAGGTCCTTGAGAGAAATCTTAACGTTTTCAGATGTCTTTTCACCGATAAGAAGACCAAACTCCTTACGGATCACGTTTCTGATGGATTCATCAAACTTCTTGCCGCCGACCTTAATGAGCTTGCTGACAACTATACCTCTGAGTGAAAGGATCGAAATCTCGGTTGTGTCATAACCAACGTTAACAACGAGTACACCCTGGGAGTTCATAACGTCTACATTCATTCCGAGACCGTCTGCAAGAGGTTTCTTGACCATCATGATTTTCTTGGCCTTGATGCCTGCGTCATTGATAAGATCGTGGAATGCTCTTCTCTCTACTTCCGTAACATCCTTGGGTACTGCGATATATACTTCGCAGGGTTTAATGTTTCCCTTCATCTGATCTGTTATAAACAACTTAACAAGAGTCTCCATGTGCTCAATATCAGCAATAACGCCGCTGTTGAGAGGATAAGAAATCTTGATCTTATCAGGAGCCTTCTCGTACATTTCATATGCTGAATTACCATAGGCGAAAACATTGGTCTTGTTTTCGATGGCAATCATATTCTTTTCAACGGTAAGTCCGTCGTCATCTCTGTTATAAATCTTGATATTGCTTGTTCCAAGATCGATTCCAAATATATTAGCCAAAACAGCCTCCTCAAATCATATAATTTACTCCGTGATAATACGGATTGCTCCGCTAACGCTCTCGCAATCCTATCAATCATTGTAACACAACAAACCCAATATCTACAAGCCTTTGCAAGCTCTTTAAGATGCCCAGCTTGGCGTGTGGCCAGGTCAGACCTCCCTGGAAGAATACGGAATAGGGTTCTTTTATAGGTCCGTCAGCTGAGAGCTCTATTGATGAGCCTGAAATAAAGGCTCCGGCTGCCATGATAACCTGTGCATCGTATCCGGGCATATCCCATGGTTCAGGAGCAACAAAGCTGTCAACGGGAGCAGCTGACTGAATGCCTTCGCAGAAACCAATAACGCCTTCAGGCTTTCCGAATGTAACAGCCTGGATAATGTCATGTCTGTCTTCCGTTGCGTTTGGAACTACGTCAAATCCGAGCTTCTCGTATATATTAGCTGCAAAAATAGCACCTTTGAGTGCAGATGCAGTAACAGTCGGTGCCAGGAAAAATCCCTGATAGAACTGGGGAAGAATGCCAAGTGAAGCACCAACCTCCTTGCCAAGTCCCGGAGAAGTAAGTCTGAAGGCTGCATTTTCAACACATTCCTTCTTGCCGGCAATATATCCTCCGATAGGAGCAAGTCCGCCGCCGGGATTCTTGATAAGAGAGCCGACAACCATATCTGCGCCCACATCAGTAGGCTCGATCTCCTCTACAAACTCGCCGTAGCAGTTATCTACCATGCAAATAACATCAGGCCTTAAGTCCTTGATAAAGCTGATCAGCTCTCCAATCCTGGTTACTGAGAGCGTAGGTCTTGTCTGATATCCCTTTGATCTCTGTATAGTGGCGAGCTTTATGTTTTTATGTGTCAAAAGAGCTTTCTTTATATTCTCAAAGTCAAAGCTTCCGTCAGGAAGAAGATCCACCTGGGTATAGTCGATACCATACTCCTTAAGAGATCCCTTTGAAGGTCTTATGCCTATAACCTCCTCAAGAGTATCATAGGGCTTACCCACAGGGGAAAAGAGCATGTCTCCGGGGCGAAGATTACTCATAAGGGCAAGGGCCAGTGCGTGAGTTCCGCAGGTTATCTGTGGCCTTACAAGGGCATCTTCTGTGTGAAAAACAGAAGCATAAACAGCTTCAAGCTTCTCTCTGCCGATATCATTATATCCATAACCGGTAGTTCCGAGAAGGCATGCTTCACTTACCTTATTTTCCTGCATCGCTTTAAGGACCTTGAGCTGGTTGTATTCCGCCCTCTGATCGATCTTCTCGAATCTGTCCTTAAGACCTTCCAGTATCTGTTCTCCAAATTCATATACTTTTTGTGAAATTCCAAGTTCTTCGTAAATCTTACTGTTCATAAATCTTTATCATCTCTTTCAAAATCTTTTCATCGTCTCTGTCAAATTCCTGTTTGTCGATCCAGATCACATCTCTTTCTCTCTTAAACCAGGTAAGCTGACGTTTTGCAAAGTGTCTGGTGTTTCTCTTTATGAGGTAAACTGCTCTGTCCAGATCATATTCACCTTGCAGGTATCCTATCATCTCGCGGTATCCAAGGCCCTGCATTGAAGTTGCATCTCCCGGGATATCCATTTCCAAAAGCTCTCTTACCTCTCTCTCAAGACCTTCTTCAATCATCTGATCGACGCGCTTTTCTATACGAGAATACAGAACAGCTCTGTCATCTGTGAGCACAAAGTACTTAAAGTCATAGGGTGAAGTCTTCTCGTGTTGCTCCACGTTGTGATCTGATATCTTTTTCCCGGTCTTTTTATAGTATTCAAGGGCTCTTATCACGCGTTTTGAGTTGTTTTCGTGTATGGCATCTGCCGACTTTGGATCAACTGCCCTTAGCTCCTCATGAAGCACATGGACACCTTCACTCTTTGCACGCTCTTCGAGTTCATGCCTGTAGCTCTCATCTTCGTCTGTCTCGGTAAAATCAATATCATAGAGAACAGCCTGTATATAAAAGCCTGTTCCTCCAACGATTATCGGGATCTTACCTCTTGAGGAAATGTCTGCGATAGCCTCTTTGACCAGCTTCTGGAAAATAAAGACATTAAAATCCTCATGTGGATCAAGAAAGTCAATAAGGTGGTGAGGAACGCCCTCCATCTTATCAAGAGAGATCTTATCGGTTCCGATGTTCATGAACTTATAGACCTGCATAGAATCAGCGGAGATTATCTCTCCGCCAATACGTTTTGCAAGTTCAACAGATAACTTTGTTTTACCTACAGCTGTAGGACCTGTTATAACAACAAGCTTTTGTTTATCCATTACTCAACTACTCTCTTAAACTTCTTGTCAATCTCATACTTGCTCATGGAAATGATGGTTGGTCTTCCATGAGGACAGTTGTACGGATTATCAAGGGTGAGAAGCTCATCTAACAGAGCTTCCATTTCGGCTCTGCTCATTTTGGTATTACCTTTGACAGAGGCCTTACAAGCCATGCTGGCTATCTTATAGTTTATTACATCCGGAGTCCTGTCAAGGCCGGTTTCATGGGACAATTCATCCAGGATCTGAATGAACATGTCTTTTTCACTTTCACATCCAAACAGATCGATTGGAATAGCTCTCATAGCATACTCTCGTCCGCCGAAGTTTTCAATATTAAATCCGAGCTTTTCGAAATATTGCTTGTAATTTAAGAAAAGTTCCTCTTCTGCGCTGGTCAGAGCCACTATAACAGGCGGATTGACCATCTGCGAAAGCATCTCTCCGCTCTTGTATCTCTTGAGCATACGCTCGTAGTTGACTTTTTCGTGGGCTGCGTGCTGATCAACAAAGAATATCTTGTCTTTAAATGCGATGATCCAGTATGTACCGAAGATCTGTCCAAGGATCTCATATTCCTTGACGTTTTCTTTTGTCAGTACTTTTTCATCGAAAAGATCAAGCTGTGTAACCTTCTCAACTACAATTGCATTATCTGATTTTATGATTGGTGATGGGTGCTCTTTTTTCTCGGCAATGCTTCCGTCGGAGTCTCCGAATATCCTGGTCCAGACAGCTGATTTGTTGCTGTCTTCGATCTTTATCGGTTCAGCCTTTACGCCTTTTGCAAAGACCGGTGTATCTTCGCTTATTTTGTGCTGTTCAAATCTGAGAGTCTCAAAGGGCTGGGGTGCCGCAGGCTTTTCAGGCTTTTCGGCCTTTTCTGTTGCAACAGGCTTATAAGGGCTCTCAGTCTTAACTTCTGCGGTGCTATTTACATCTTCGTCATCTGTTTCGCCAAGGAGCGCATCCGGGATCATTTCTCTCTGACTTAAAGCTCTCTCAACGTTTGAGCTTATGAAATCATAGAGCTGCTGCTGATTGTTGAAACGTACCTCCATCTTGGCGGGATGTACGTTAACATCAACACAGGACGGGTCAAGTCTTAAGTGAAGGATTGCAAAGGGGAACTTGTGCATCATCAGATACTGCTTGTATCCCTCTTCCAGAGCCTTGCTCATGACCTTGTCCTTTATGTATCTGCCGTTTACAAAGAAAATCTCAAAGTTTCTGTTGGATCGGTTGATCGATGGCTCTCCGAGATAACCTTCAAGGATCATTCCGTCTGATTCAGCCTTAAAAGGAAGGACGCTCACAGAGATGTCTCTTCCGTAAATCCTGTATATGATCTCTTTCAGATCGCCGTTTCCTGATGTTGAGAATTTGTCGTCTTTGTTGTTGATGTAGTGAAAAGAGATTGTGGGATTATCAAGAGCCATATG
>JAFSTR010000062.1 GCA_017445665.1 Butyrivibrio sp.
GTGATTGAGTACTGGCCTTCCTTGTAATAGCCATATTCCTCATACATATCGATCATGGCATCCCATACGCTCTTGCCCTGTTTTTTGTAGAAAGCAGCAAGCTCGCAGAGCATCATAACTGCAACGATGGCATCCTTATCTCTTGCATGTGTTCCTGCAAGGCATCCATAGGACTCCTCAAGACCGAATACATAGTTGTGAGACTGTCCGTTCTGCTCAAAGAGCTTAATCTGCTCACCGATGTACTTAAAGCCTGTGAGAACCTCGATGTAGTGAAGGCCATACTTATTTGCAACAGCCTTTGCCATGTTTGTAGTAACGATAGTTGTAACGAAAGCAGGATTTGCAGGCATTGTGCCTGTAGCCTTGCGCTCTCTTAAAATATATTCGCCGATAAGCATTCCTGACATGTTTCCTGTGAATGCCACATATTCGCCTGTCTTAAGGTCTTTTGCATAAATACCGAGACGGTCTGCATCAGGGTCGGTTGCAAGTACAATGTCTGCATCCTTCTCTTTTGCCAGCTTGAGCGCAAGCTCAAATGCCTTGGGATCCTCCGGGTTAGGATATGCAAGTGTTGTAAAGTTAGGATCGGGCTTCTCCTGCTCAGGAACTACAAATACGTTCTTGAATCCAAGCTCTTTAAGAACTCGTCTTACAGGAAGGTTACCTGTTCCGTTAAATGGTGAGTAGACAATTGTGAACTTGTCAGCCATCTCATCGATAACATCCTGGTGAATGATCTGCTTCTTAAGCTCAACCATGTACTTGTCGTCAATCTCTTCGCCAAATGAAACATAAAGTCCCTGTGCGATAGCGTCCTCTTTGGACATAGTCTTAACTTCATGGTAGTCAGTGATTGACATAACCTCAGCAATGATACCTGTGTCATGAGGAGGTGTAACCTGTGCGCCGTCCTCCCAGTATACCTTGTATCCGTTGTATTCAGGCGGGTTGTGAGATGCAGTAACCATTACGCCTGCGATACATCCGAACTCTCTAAGAGCAAAAGAAAGCTCAGGTGTAGGTCTTAAGATATCGCTGACATAAGCCTTGATGCCGTTTGCTGCAAGGCAAAGAGCTGTCTCGTCCGCAAACTCAGGTGAAAATCTTCTGCAGTCAAAAGAGATGGCTACTCCCTTCTTTGCTGCGTCTGGTCCGCCATTTTTCTTGATATAGTTTGCAAGGCCCTGTGATGCCTTACGAACTGTGTATTTGTTCATTCTGTTGGTGCCGGCTCCGATTACCCCGCGAAGTCCCCCTGTACCAAACTCAAGCTCTCTGTAAAATCTGTCCTCCACTTCTGCCTCATCATTTCTGATGGCAAGAAGTTCATTCTTGGTTTCCTGATCGAAATAATCGTCATTCAGCCAATACTCAAACTGCTTTGTTGCTTCACTCATTCCTTTTCCTCCTCGTATCCTTCATGCTTATATTTAATTATAATCACAAGTAAAATTTAATCATTCTTGAGCATTTAGTTCAAGAAATATCTTAGAAAATCGTTAGCGATATCTAATAAGATACTACTAATTATATCAATACTTCATTCCATAGTCATCAGCAAGAATCACTTATCCCGAAGGCTCGAGTACCCTTCCACGTTAAGGGAAAAGTCGCTGCGATCCAGTGAGAAATTCGGGTTGTAGTAAGGATCTCCCTTATCCAGCACTTCTTTCCACTTTGTGCGGAAGTGCTCGGATTCAGCCTCATAACGCTTTGCATTCTCGCCTTCAAGATCAAGGCCGCGGCTTAATGACTCATAGTGATATAGCTCCGCAAACGGTGTAAAGACATTGAGATATCCCTTTTCTCTAAGTTTCAAGCAGAAGTCCACATCGTTCAAGCTGACTTCAAAAGTCTCATCATAACCGCCCACTTCATCATATTTAGCGCGGCTTACCATCATGCAGGCACCTGTAACTGCACTTACGTCCTGAGCATAACACAGTCTTCCCATGTAGCCAAGGTTCATACCTTCCTGCCCGTAGTGGGAATGGCCCGCTGTCCTGTGAGCGCCAAGCTTAAGAACAACGCCGGCATGCTGGATCTTCCTGTCGGGGAAATAGAGCTTTCCACCCACAGCGCCCACATCTTTTCTCTGAGCATACATAAGCAGTTCTTCCATCCAGTTTACGGTGATGACCTGCGTATCATTGTTTAGGAAAATAATGTAATCGCCTGTGGAGTGCTGTACACCACAGTTAACAACTGCCGAGTAGTTAAAAGATGTCTTGGAGCCATCGGGGTTTAAATGAGCCCCACCTTCGTAGTAGTCAACCACCTTCACGATATCTTTTAGCGAACCATTTGCAAGTTCCTCGTAGTAGCCCTTGATCTCACTCCCTTTGCTGCCGTTTTCCACAACAATAATCTCGTAGTTGTCGTAGACGGACTTCTCATATATGGAAGTGATGCACCTCTTAAGATCCTCAGCGTGCTCACAGTTGGGAATCACGATTGAAATCTTGGGATTTCCCATTACCTCGTAGGTGATCTTAAAAATCGTCTCGAAGGCCCTGGTACTGGTAATCTTAAAGTGCTCATAGCCGTGGCGGCGAAGATGATCAGCCACAGCCCCCTTTGCAGCCTCAATGGCGTAGGGCTTTGCACTGATATCAGAAGCTACGGATCCCGCATGGCTTCTCCAGTAGTACAACAGATTTGGCACATGCACGATGTGCTCCGCCCTGTCGGTAAGCCTTAAGATCATGTCATGATCCTGA
>JAFSTR010000063.1 GCA_017445665.1 Butyrivibrio sp.
ATCGGGTATTCACTCGATTCTTTGACGTTTACAATTTGTTTACAATTAATTAAAAGAATGGTTACTTCAAATCATCTTTTAGACATATTAGCTTGTTAATATAATATTGTCAGATGAGTTAAGACAATACCAAACAAAAACTTTTTCATAATATGCCAGGTAAGGAAGCTTACCTGGCATCCTCCCTTTTATAGGGCTTTTTTTATTTATAGGATTACTTCTGTGTTCCCTGAAGGAATTTCTCAAGATCTGCTACAGCAGACTCCTCGTCACTTCCCTCTGCAATAACCGTAACTTCTTCTCCGGAAGCAAGGTTAAGTGTCATCATTCCCATGATGCTCTTGGCGTTCACCTTTTTGGACTGAGCCTCAATGTGAACTGTGCTATCATACTTGCTTGCAAGTTGTACAAGCTCTGCTACAGGTCTTGCTTCAAGTCCTCTTGGAAGCCTAATTTCGATAGATTTTGTGATCATAATATCCTCCTTAAGATCTCAACTTGTCCGCCAGCTCCGAAAGCTTGCGAAGCCTGTGGTTAACTCCTGACTTACCCACCGGCGGGTCGAGAAATTTACCAAGTTCCAACAACGTCGCATCAGGATGTTCCAATCTGACCTCAGCCATTTCTCTAAGACCTTCCTGAAGCTTATTAAAACCATAATGGTCTCTGATATAGGTGATATCCTCTACCTGTTTGGTAGCGGCATTAACTGTCTTGGTGATATTAGCCACCTCGCAGTTTACCTTTCTGTTGATGGAGTTTCTCATCTCCTTGAGAATTCTCAGATTCTCAAGATTCATCAGACTGATCGGGGCCTCCATGATATTAAGCAGATCCACAATTCCGGATCCCTCCTTAATATAAAGAACGTAGTACTTCTTGCGCCGTACTATCCTGGCCTCTATATCAAAACTAAGAGTCATCCCGGAAAGCTGCTGTGCAAGCTCAGGGCTGCTGCACACATACTCAAGATGATATCCCTTGTTTGGATCGCTTATGGAGCCTATACACAAAAATGCATCACGCAAAAACGCCCTCTTACAACAGGAATTTCGTGTGACCATCTGGCTGACACCATCTTCGGGATTTCGCAGATTTCCATTCTGATCTATAAGTCTGATTGCCTTTAAAACGGACTCCGCACCATGCTCTGAATCAAGGACTGGACGGTAGTTTCGGCCACCAGCCTTAACATCGGGAATCCCCTCTAAAATGCTAGTAACTATATTAAATGCTTTTTTTAATAATGTAAAGAACTTTCTAAGCACCTGGGCGTTATCTGTCTGCAGGTAAAGTACTGCTCCCGTGGCTTCATTCATCTCCACGTGACCTATGCATGTAACAATGGCTGAGATCTCTGCCAGCTGACAGTGCCTTGATGATCCGATGCGTTTTGAAAGTTCCTCTTTTACTTCCGAGGAAAAAGACATATCTCACCTTGCCTGTTTAACGTCCCTATGAGACAGATTGAGTCCGTAGTTACCACCGGAAGCCTTAAGTCTGTCATATATCTCGTTAGCTATAGTAACGCTTCTGTGCTGGCCTCCTGTACAGCCGATGGCAACCACCAGCTGATACTTACCCTCCTGTACATATCCCGGGATCAGGAAATTAAGCATATCTGTGAGTTTGTCCACAAATTCGCCGCAGGCAGGAAAACTCTTAACGTAGTCCTGCACCGGCTTGTCATTACCTGTCTTATGTTTGAGCTCATCGATGTAATACGGATTTGGCAGGAACCTGACATCAAAGACCAGGTCCGCATCAGCCGGTATTCCGTGTTTGAATCCAAAGCTCATGATGTTGACCATAAGAGAGTTGTACTCTTTATTCTCGACGAATATCCTGTCCAGTTCCTCCTTGAGTTCTCTGGTGAGAAGGTTGGATGAGTCAATTACATAATCCGCCTTCTTTTTGATCTCCGCAAGGACTTCCCTCTCTTTGGCAATGCCGTCTTCAAGCCTGTCTCCGGCGGCATTCATGGGATGTATACGCCTGGTCTCCTTGTATCTTTTTATAAGGACCTGATCGCTGGCATCCATAAACAGAACTTCTACCGGGATCCCTCTTTCCTTCATTGAATCGATAATGCCGGACACACCTTCAAAGCTCTGACCGGCTCTTGCATCAACACCCAAAACCACCTTGGTGATCTCACTGTTGGGGGCAGATATTAGCTCGGTAAACTTCTCGATCAGAGAGACCGGAAGGTTGTCAACGCAGTAAAAACCTGCGTCTTCCAGCATGTTTATGGCTGTGGCCTTTCCTCCGCCACTCATACCCGTAACAATTACAAATCTCATTTGGCACCCTTTCAAAGTACATCAGTCAAATTCGCCGACCAGGATAACTTCCGGCTCCAGCGTGACACCGGAGTCCTCAAACACCTTTTTCTGAACTTCCCTGATAAGCTTGTATATATCCGCGGAAGTTGCCTGTCCCTTGTTGATGACAAAGCCGCAGTGTTTATCTGAAACAGCTGCATCTCCCACGCTAAATCCCTTAAGTCCCGCATCCTCTATGAGTTTGCCGGCAAAGTATCCTTCAGGCCTCTTAAAGGTCGAGCCTGCGCTTGGATACTCCAGAGGCTGTTTCTCTTTTCGCTTAAGAGCCAGCTCTGTCATAAGGTCTGTGATCTCTTTTTCATTACCTTTTTGAAGCTGCAAAAGAGCTGACAGAACAACGTAGCCTTCTCTCTTAAGGACGCTGGTCCTGTAGCCAAAA
Source organism: Butyrivibrio sp. (assembly GCA_017445665.1). Lineage (GTDB taxonomy): Bacteria > Bacillota > Clostridia > Lachnospirales > Lachnospiraceae > Butyrivibrio. The sequence goes on from JAFSTR010000063.1 coordinate 2,725, forward strand.
TCACAGTCCTCTGCCGAGAGCTCTTTTACCTCACCATCCGGTGTTATCGCCCTCACAGAAGTTGTGATCAGCTTCATCTCTCCGCCATAGGCTCCGGCATTCATTATCATCGCTCCGCCTATGGTACCCGGAATTCCTGCTGCAAATTCAAAGCCCGCAAGAGAATGTTCTCTGGCAAAAGAGGCTATCCTTGAATTGAGAACTCCCGCCTGGGCACGGATGCTTGTTTCGCCCTCAAGGCTGAGCTCTGAGAGCCTCTCAAGACTGATGACTGCGCCTTGATAACCCTTATCAGAAACCAGGAGATTACTTCCGTTTCCAAGGAGCATATAGGGCTGTCCATTGTCTTTTAACAAAGAAACCACCCTTACCAGCTCGTCCTCGCTTCCGGGCCGCAAAAATAAGGTGGCAGGCCCACCGCATCTAAACGTGGTGTGCCTGCTCATAGGTTCATCTTTTAAAATATTCTCTTTTAATACTATCTTACTTAAAGCATCAATAACTTCACTGTTCACGATATATCCTCAACAAGATCAGTCGATCACAAGCTTTGCAGCTCCGAATACACCTGCATCATTTCCAAGCTTGGCAAGAGCAAACTTGGCATCCGCACAGCCCGGGAATACATATTTCTTAAAGCTGGGCATAAGAAGGTCAAAGAGCATGTCTCCTGCCTTTGAAACGCCGCCGCCAAGAACGATGATCTCAGGGTTTGTAACTGAAGCAACTGCAGCGATACCCTTTCCAAGATAGTATCCGTACTGCTCAGCAGCCTTTACGGCAAGAGCATCTCCGGCCTTTGCAGCATCGAAGATATCTCTGCACTCGAAGTCTTTGCCACGAAGAACGCTGTCCTCTGTGGTTGAAGCAAGAAGTCTCTTGGCAAGTCTTACTGCTCCGGTTGCACTTGCATACATCTCAAAGCAGCCGTGGTTTCCGCATCCGCAGGTCTCAGGCTCATCATCTACAAGGTGAAGGTGTCCGATCTCTCCGCCTGAACCCTTGGCGCCGTTTAAGATCTTGCCATCAATAATGATTCCACCGCCGACACCGGTTCCAAGTGTTACAAGAAGCATATTCGGATAACCCTGTCCGCCACCCTTCCAGGCTTCGCCAAGAGCTGCTACGTTAGCATCATTTCCGGCTTTTACAGGGAGCTTGAGCTTTGAATGAAGCTCGTTTACAACATTGACCTTCTCCCATCCGAGATTAACAGCCTGGTGGCACATGCCATCAGAATTAACTGCACCGGGAACACCAACTCCTGCACCTACAACCTGTGTGTCCTCGATGTTCTTTTCTTTCATCTTAGCTCTGATGGACTCAGCGATATCAGGGATGATATTTACGCCGTGGTCCTCAGTCCTTGTGGGGATCTCCCAAAAATCAACCTTCTCACCTGTCTCTGTAAGAAGTCCGATCTTAACTGTTGTTCCTCCAACATCTGCTCCAAACACGTATCTTGCCATTTTATATGTCCTCCGATTTTTGATAGTCGATCACTCGTCGTCGTCATCATCCTCTGACCTTCTTCTGGCCAGAGAGTTCTGTACTCTGTTGTAAAGCTCCTGAGCTGCATTGTAGCCCATTGCCTTCTGTCTGTGGTTAACTGCTGCCGATTCACAGATGACAGCCAGATTTCTGCCGGGACGAATAGGTATCCTGTGGCAGACAACCTTATTTCCAAGATACTCGGTGTACTCTTCTTCCAGTCCGAGTCTGTCGTACTCTTTATCCTTATCCCAGTCCTCGAGCTTGATAACAAGGTCAATGTTCTGAGTTTCTTTTACACTTGATACACCGTAAAGTGTCTTAACATCGATGATTCCGACACCGCGCATCTCGATGAAGTGCTTGGTTATATCAGGAGCTGAACCGATCAGCGTCTCTTCACTTACCCTTCTGATCTCAACAACATCGTCAGATACAAGACGATGTCCTCTCTTGATAAGCTCTATGGCTGTCTCTGACTTACCGATTCCGCTCTCGCCGGTGATAAGAACACCTACACCGAATACATCCACCAGAACTCCATGGATTGAAATACATGGAGCAAGCTTAACATTGAGCCATCTGATGATCTCTGCCATGAACGCAGATGTTGATTTCTTGGTAATAAGTACCGGTACTCTCTCCTCAAGGGCTATCTTCACAAAAAGGGGATCCGGAGCGAGCTCTCTGCAGAAAACAACTGCCGGGATGTCAAAGGATAAGAACTCCCTGTACATCTTCTCCTTATCTTTTTCCGGAAAGTTCTCCATGTAGGTGTACTCAACGAAACCGATTACCTGAAGTCTTGTGGCTTCGAAGTGCTCGAAATACCCTGCCAGCTGCAGCGCCGGTCTGTTGATATCCGGCTGGGTGATCCTGATCTTCTTGACGTCGATCTCAGGGGTCAGGTTTTCAAGCTTCATTTTTTCAATGATGGTTTTAAGGCTTACGCTTGCCATGTTTTCCTCCTGGTTACATGTTTACATTGAACAGGTTACGAAGTTCATTAACAATATCATTTGTATCAGCATCAATGCATACTGCTTCATTGATCTCTGAAAGAGTCTGCAGATCTTTTTTGTCAGAACTGCTCATCTCATATCCTATAGTATATACCGAAACTCCAAGACCACCAACTATTGGTGTGATTCTTTTAAGTTCAAATCCTGCATTTTGTGCACCGTCGGAAAGAACAAAGAGCATAAGGTTCGCATCGGGAATGGACTGGCTCTTTTCAAGAAGCATCTGCATTCCGACAAGTACTGCATCGTAGGTCGCAGTCTGTCCGCCAACCTCAAGGTCTTTTACCGCACCACTAAAGTAAGCTCTCTGCTTATTGTCAAACTGCTCGATAGGAAGATTGATGTAAACCTTGTCACTGTAGCTTACAAGACCTATGTAGCTTCCGGAATCGATGTACTGCATTGTATTAAGAAGTGAACTCTTTAAGGCTTTGATACGTGAGCCGTTCATTGATCCTGAAATATCTGTTACAAATACTGCGATGGTAGGACGTGTACCGTTCTTGTTGGTCTTCCATACCTTCTGAGCTGCGAGGTAGTCGGCACCTGACATTCCATAATCCTCAGGTGTGTAATCCTCGTGGAGGTTAAAGCCTCTTTCTTTTGCCATTTCCTGGCTCTCAGCTGACTTGCAGAACTCAACAAACATGTTGGCTACTTCTGTCTCTTCATCATCAGTCCATACAAATGAATAAACAGGATGGTCGTGACGAACACCGGCAGGTGTGAACACGTAGTTCTTGAGCTCAGGTGTGTTGATATATGTCTGCTCCTCCATTACCATTGCATCGATAATACCCTTAGCTGCTGACTCTTTAAGGATTGATGTTGTATAAGCAGCTGTGGGAGCGTTGTTCTGATACTGAACAAGCTGATCAACAGCACTTGATGAAAGAGGGTTTGAATTGTCGAATGCATGAAGCATTGAACAAAGGATGTTCATACCTGTAGCAGATGTGTAAGGGTTAGTGTAGGCAAATACCAGATCCCCAGCGTTTGCTGCCCGAAGAACACCGTCTACTGTTACATCGCCGTACTTGGCTGTATAGTCATCATAAACCTTTTTGGACATGAGGACTCCGGCTGTGTTGCCTGCAATCCTGTCTGCGAGCTTTGTGGTCTTAACTCCGCTTGCTTCGAGCATCTCTCCCCACATCTCATTGGAAGGAATGTAGAGATCGGGCTGATAGCCGCCCTCTGTGATATATGTAAGTGTCTCACCTGAAGAAATCTTTCTGATAGAAACAGATACGCTCTTGCCATCTACTGTATATCCGGCTTTGTTGAACTTCTGTCCGACAGCTACAAGCCACTCGTCGGGATAAGATTTGCCGCTGAACTCAGAGGGAGCAGCGATCTCAATATTGATTTCTCCCGATCCCTCAAGCATCATATCGAAGGTATCGATGCTTGCAAGGGAATCAGCTACCGAAGCCTCTGACATGTCTACGTCAAGTCTTGCAGGAACTGTTGTGGGTCCTATCTTCTTAACAAATGTGTTCAGCTCAGTCACTGCATCATCATAGCTAAGCGCATTGTTGAGCGTATTGTTGCTTGTTACATTACTTGTACAGCCCGTTACTGAAAGGGCCAGCACCGCAGCAAGTGCTGCTTTGATAAATCCTTTTTTCAATTCTTTCTCCTCACGCATTCATAATATATTCTTATTGTCAGGGCCTTAATTATATGTATGTCTAAGGGACTGACCAATAGCGTCTGCATAATCCCGGATCATTGTAACTGCATCCGTGTCTTCATTCTGCTCATTGGTATATCTTGCAAGCTCAAGCAGAAATTTCTTGGCATTGTTCAAAAGCTCGTTATTGCTCCTGATTATCTTGTCTGCTTCTGTGGTAAACTCTCCTGAATTCTCAAGAGCCACATAGAGGTTAACAACCCCGCGGCAGTTGTGATAAAGCGCGTTCTTGGCCTGGGAGATGATCTCCTTCATGCTCTCAAACTCAGTCATGTCGTTATATTTAAAGAGCTTGTCGTTTCTCTCAACAAACTCGTCCATGTCATTCATTTCCTTTAAAAGGATCTGTCCTGCGGGAATGAAGTTTTCTTCCTCTTCCATGAGCTGGCTTACGAGGCCTTTTACATCCTCTCTCTTTTTGCGGATCTCTTCCTCCTTAGCAGCAGTTTCTTTTGCAAGAGCTTCTTTTTCCTTCTTATCACGGATCGTCTTGGCGATGATAGGAATGAAGGTCAAAAGACATCCTGCTCCCAGCGCAGCCACTGAAGCGATAGTAAGTATTCTGAATGCTCCTATTCCAACCGCGATTATTGCATCACCTGCATTGGCCATAAGAGCAGCAAGTGCAACTATTCCTGCTGCCAAAAGAGCTATTCCGCCTATCAAACTGTTCTTTTTTTTCATACCTTATATCCATCTCCCTTTTCAATCATGGAAAGAAGATTAACTACATCCAATGTCTTTTTATGCTTCCTTGCAAGTGTCAGCGTCTCAAGCGCCGAATGAGCACTGTCGAGCTGAGCGTCTATGGATCTGATGTAGGTCTCTACTGTCGCTGCCGCATGTTGCAGCTGAACGTGACTCATCTGCAGGGACTCAGACAGCTCTTTTCCCCCGGCTGTCTCTTCCTGTATCATCTGCTCGAGCCTCTCAAGATCGGCACTTATGGACGCGCCCATCTTGGTAAAAGAGCTGCTGTTTACCTTTAGCTGTATGATATATGCGTTAAGTCCCTTTATGGCAGACTCGATGGTTTCAGCCTTAGGAGCCAAAACCAGTGAGTATCTCTTTTGCATTCTGTCAATCTGCTCAGGGTAATCCGCTATCTTCCTCTGAAGCAGTAAAACTTCAGGATTCATCATTGCGATCCAACAAATACATCCTCTCAACAATCTGTGAGATATTATATATTATTCGACCGGAATTTGCACCCATGAAACAGCATTTGCTTCTATAGAAAAGTCTGCTTTTGAAAGTATCTTGTCTATTGCCGCTATCAGCCTCTTCTACATTTAATTTAGTCATTTAAATTTATACAAGCGTCTATCAGTGACAGTAAATTTTCATCTGTCCACTGGTCGGCTCTGGTATACATGTGATCCCCTTTGGAGATGCCTGCATACTGGTAATAAATGTCATTCTCATCAACGAGTGCAAAATACCATTCGAAGTCGCATGTATACAGATACTCGAGCCACTGCCTGATAACAGGGATGTACTCGGAAATATCTTCTTTTTGTTCAGTTTTTTGGGTGAATCTTATACATGAATTTCCATCGTATATGATATCTTCCGCTGATAACCCGTCTTCCATGATGCCGGTCATGTATGGATAATCTATGTCAACATTTCCGGAAACACCATATTCATCCATTTGTGGCTTAAGATATTCCGCAACCACTGAATTATATTTGTTTACTGAGTAGGTATCTTCAAACTCATTAGGCTCTCTGACTCTGATTCCGCATACGTCTTCCGGATCATCTACAGGATATGCTCTTGCTCTAAGCTGCATTGGATTATAATCATGTCCGTCTACGTGATTATACTTGCAATAAGTCTCATCAATCGCAAACTCTTTTCCATACTTGTTCTTTAGTGCTTCCAGTGCAAACTCGCGCATTTCCTCTTCAGTATGCACATCTATATCCTTGTATTCATTTTTGTATTTGACAATATCCTCTGTTACTTTTACAACTCGTCCCGCATCCTTTTTTACCATATCCAGATCCTGACTTGAGCAGGCAGATGTGATCATTGCTACTCCCATTACCATTGCTGCTATTATTCTTTTTTTCATAACTCCTCCATATTTCCCTTTAGTCAAAGTCACGGGGACGTTAGTGTGTCAGTGGGGGTGCCAGTGACTTTGACTAAAGGGAAATATGGAGGAGTTATGAAAAAAAGAATAATAGCAGCAATGGTAATGGGAGTAGCAATGATCACATCTGCC
>JAFSTR010000064.1 GCA_017445665.1 Butyrivibrio sp.
CAGTTTGACACATTCTGTGTAACAAAATGTGTCAAACTGTAACGTCCCCACTGACACACTAACGTCCCCACTGGCACCCCCACTGACACACTAACGTCCCCATGACTTCCTGACTCTACCTTATACACAGTTAACAGCTTTAATCTGTTGCACTGTGGAAGAAATCGTAAATCTGCTGGGCAGTACTCAGCGGGATTTCGGGAACAGCCGCCAGATCTTCCACGGAGGACTGCCTGATATCCTCGATGGACTTAAACGCCTTCATGAGGGCCTTGCGCCTTGCGGGACCTATGCCCGGAATATCATCAAGAGAACTCTTTACCTGTGCCTTGCTGCGCAATGACCTGTGGTACTCAATCGCGAAACGATGCGCTTCATCCTGGATCCTGGTTATAAGCTTAAATCCTTCAGACCTGGTATCTATCGGAAGCTCCACATTATTATAGTAGAGACCTCTGGTCCTGTGGTTGTCGTCCTTGACCATTCCGCAGACGGGAATGGTAATGCCAAGCTCCTCAAGAACCTGAAGACAGATATTTACCTGGCCTCGTCCGCCGTCCATAAGGATGAGGTCCGGGAACTTGGTAAAGCTGCCGTACTGAGCATCTATGTCCCTGACTTCAAGATCATGACGCTCCTCTATTCCGTGAAGCAGTCGCCTCGTCAGGACTTCCTTCATGCATGCGTAGTCATCGGGACCTGCAACGGTCTTGATCCTGAACTTACGGTAATCACTCTTCTTGGGCTTGCCCTTCTCATAGACAACCATGGAACCCACATTGGCAAAGCCACTGATATTGGAAATATCGTAGGCCTCCATTCGTGTAAGTCCCTTTATTCCCAGAAGCTTCTCGATCTCTTTAACTGCGCCTATGGTCCTGCCCTCCTCGCGCTTGATCCTCTCCTTGTCCTTGGAAAGAACCAGCTCCGCATTCTGGGCAGCAAGCTCCATGAGCTTCTCCTTCTGGCCGCGCTCGGGAACTGTGATATACACACGGCTTCCCTTTCTCTGGGTCAGCCATTTCTCGATTATATCCATGTCCTCGATCTCTTCAGGAAGCATGAGCTGTCTCGGAATAAAAGGTGTTCCGGCATAGAACTGCTTGACGAAGTTTCCAAGGATCTCTTCCCTTGGGGTCTCAGAGACATGGGTCATGTAGAAATGCTCACGTCCGATAAGCCTTCCGTCGCGGACGAAGAATACCTGAACAACGGCATCCTTGTCATCCGCTGCGATCGCTACTATATCCTTATCCTCCATAGAGGAATCAGTCATCTTCTGCTTCTGAGCCACCACCTTCACCGAGGCGATAAGATCCCTGTACCGTGCCGCATTCTCAAAATCAAGCTCCTCGGATGCAGCCTCCATCTTTTCCTGTAAATCCTTCAGGATCACTGAATAATTACCGTTCAAAAAGTCCAGTGCCTTGTCGATCCTCTCTCGATACTCTTCCCTGGTAACATGCCCGTTACAAGGTCCGCAGCACTGCTTCATATGATAATTAAGACAAGGTCTCTCAAGCCCGATATCCCTTGGCAGTACACGATTGCAGGTCCTTAGACCATACAGCTTATTTATAAGTTCAATCGTATCCTTTACCGCCGCAGCACTTGTAAACGGCCCGAAGTACCTGGACTTATCCTTTTTCATAAGGCGGGAAAAGAGAATTCGCGGATATTCTTCTGCGACGGTGACCTTTATATAAGGATAGGTCTTGTCATCCTTAAGAAGTGTGTTGTATCTGGGGCAATGCTCCTTGATCAGGTTGTTCTCAAGAACAAGTGCCTCAAGCTCAGAATCTGTAACGATATACTCAAATCTTGCGATCTGCTTCACCATACGATCAATCTGAGGACCACGTCCGATATTTGCACGAAAATAAGACCTAACACGATTGTGCAGGTTTATGGCTTTTCCGACATACATGATGGTGTCGTTCTCATCACGCATGATATAGACTCCCGGGTTCTTCGGGAGCTTTTTTAGTTCTTCCTGAATGTCAAAATTTCCCATATTCCTAACAATGATACCACAAACACGCCATTAAGGCACCGACGAAGTGTGAGGAAGTCGGTGCCTTAATGATTTGTTAAAGAGGAAAAAAAGGATACTATGGGGTGAGGCCTATAAGGCATCAAAGATTATCCTGCAGATATCTCAAAAGAGCTGCTTCTGCTCTTATCTCGTCTTCTCCGTCGCAAGTGATGGTGATCACCTCTCCGCATTTAATGCCAAGAGACATAACACCAAACAAGTGCTTTAAGTCAACGCTGCCGCCGTTTCCCTGCGCTGTAACGCTGCAGTTAAACGAACCGGCGAGTTTGATGAGACCTCCTGCCGGAAGTGCATGAATCCCCTCGGGGTCTTTTACCGTATAAGTAAACACTCTCATAAAAAGCCTCCTGCATGCACATCCGATCCGGGATGCCAGAGATCACTTTCCTAAGTTAAATCTCAACGCCAAAGTGATCAAAAAGAATCTTTTCTGCTTCAGGGTTCCAAAGTCCCTGGTGAGCCTTGCAGCTCTCATCAAGCTTAGCAAAGAAAGGATCGCTCTCTCCGAGCTTTTCAAAATCATCTATTGCTGTAAGAGGCATATCGATCTGTGTATAGATAAGCTTCTTACCACCGGGAATTGAAGGAAGATTGCAGGTTGTCTCTGCTGCCGCATCAAGTCCTCCAATGTGGGTGACCATAACTGAGGGATTGATCTCTCCCTTAGCTGCAAGCTGAAGTGCCTCTAAGAGGTCATCATTGTTTCCGCCTGTTGTACCCAGAATGTGAGTACTTGTATAGTGAGCATTGTAGAGGTTGATATCAGCCTTGAACTGGTTGTCTGTAGGACCTGCGAAGAAATTCATGCAACCGTCGAAAGCCATAAGCCTGTCGCCCATCTCAGCAACGCTTCTTACAGGAACATAAACGAATACATCGTCATAGCCGTGACCTTCTGTGAGGTCCATAAGCTTCTGCTCAGCATCATCACCTGATACATTGAAGTATATAAGTTCTACACCCTTCTCTTTTGCAAACTCAGGGCTGATAACCTGTGCTGCCCTTGCAAGTTTGGCATCATCAAGATCTGTTACAACAATTCTCTTTGGCTTATTCTCAAAGCGAAGTCCGTAGCTTACAGCGCCCAGACCCATAGGTCCGCAGCCGCCCATGATAAGGATGTTTCCACCCTCTTTTGTTCCCATTGTATGGTTATAGTTCTGCTTGTTGGTGTGATAGTTTGCGTGGTAACCACCAATAACGCAGCTCATAGGCTCTCCAAGAGATGCCTGGTAGAAGCTCTCGCCATGATATGGAAGAAGCGCATCAAGCTCCATTACTTCGTGAGGCATGATGCAGTATGTAGCATCTCCGCCACAGAAACGATATGAGTATCCGGGAGAATCAAGCTTGCCCTGGTAGTTAAGTGCAGGCTGAAGAGCCCACTTGTCGCCTACCTTGTACTTATCCTTCCACTTCTCACCAACTTCTACGATAACACCTGAGCACTCATGTCCTGTGATGATAGGATTAACATCGATATCCTGAGGTGCTCTCTTGTGCTTCTTGCCCTGCTTGGCAAGCTTATATGTAGACATGCAAATGCTGTCGCTTATTACCTTAACAAGTATCTCATCGTCCTTGATCTCGGGGAGCTCGAACTCCTCAAGTCTAAGATCCATTTCTCCGTACATTCTAACTGCTCTGGTCTTCATTATTCCTCTCCTTCAAATAGCTCACTGATTTCCTGTTCACTCATGGTCAAAACCTTATCAACACCTGCTTTGTCACAAAATGTCATTGCGATCTTCTGAAGCACGTCAAGGTGCTCATCGCCAACCGCCGCGATCCCGATAACAACCTTAACCTTCTCGGGGGCGCCCCAGTCCTGACCATCAGGAAATGTCATGAATACAAGTCCTGTATTTTTAATATGTTTTTTGGCTTCCTCAATACCATGGGGAATTGCTACCCCATTCCCAATATATGTATTAAACACCTTCTCTTTATCCAGCATGGCCTGAGTATAGTACTCATTGGTATAGCCCTGTGATGCAAAGATATCTCCGATCCTTCTGATGACATCTTCCTTCTCACCGCTTGCCTGATTTATAAAGATATTCTTAGTTTCCAGTATCATGTGTACCTCCGGTTTTAAAACGCGCCTAGCTGTTCGCTAAAATAGGCCCTTAATATGTCCTGTAGTTTGTCCTGAATGCCTTCTTCATCACCCCGTTTAAGGATATCGAGAAATCTCTCGTCCTCGATGATGGCACCTGACACCCTCCCAAGCATTTCAGCATTCTGCTGCCTGTGTTCATCAATTGGCATTGTCATGCAGAGCGCTGCCTTAATGCCACTTAGCTTTGGATCGGTAAAAGAGCTTTCTCCTTCCAATCCCGCTGTTACTATCTGACACTCTTTTACCGCCTTTGATCTGCAATGGAAAAGAGCTATCCCAATCTCCGGGAAAAGCTGGCTCATAACCTGCTCCCTGGCGATAATGTCCGCAGCAAGCACTGCTGCTGCCCTGGGCGTATCAGTAATATCCGCTGCAATAAGTTTAATTAGCGATTCAAGGGTCGTATCTTTTGAAACTATCAGGTGATGATACCTTCTAATAACACCTTTTACCCTTGTAATAATGTTGTTGATCTCATCAAGCTGCCTTGTGAAATCATTGTTCTCCTGCCTTGCCGGCATTGATGCATATTCGTCGATCTTAACACTGATCTGCAAAACATCTTTGTTTGTGATCAGGGGACTCACCTGGCAATAATCAACACCAAGTTCATCCACATTTATGCTTGATATAAAAAAGTCTGTTCTTGATACGGTATGCTGTGTTATCTCGTCCACACCGTACGCCTTGAGCACGATGTCCCAGTCCGAGAAATGACTCTTTAACTTGGCCATCATGAGCTGCGCTACCCCAAATCCGCTGGCACAGATGACTCCTATTGTAACCGTACGCTTTTTGCGTTTTCTTGAATCAATTCTCTCCTTAGCTGCCCCAAAGTGCATTGCAAGGTAACCGATCTCAGCTTCATTAGGAACAAGATCTGTCTTTTCCCTTATTACCTCTGCTGCCTTTTCGCATTTTTCAAACACCTCCGGATACTCCTGCTTGATCTGAAGGAGTAGTGGATTGCTGATAGTCATGTCGTTCTTCATACGGTAAAGTGCCGGCTCAAGGTGTACCATCAGACCTCTTATGAAGTCATCGTCAACCTTAAGTTCCCTGGCCAATTCCGGGTCAAAGACATCTATCATGCCATCTATTATCACCATGAGTTCATCTGTGTTAATACCGCTTTCTCCGATGGTCTCGCTGGTGTAGTTAAGTTTTGCTCCGTTTATGTGGAGCAGTATGTTGTTAACTTCCGATTCGGGGATCTCGATCGAGAACTCCTCCTCCAATGCCTTTGCGATATTCTTTGCGATATCGTACCCCTTGTCATATCTGGCATCGTAGGTCTGCTCATCCACAAGCTCGCCCTGACCAATTCTTTCAACAGCAACAGCCAGGTGGACCAAAAGTCCGATAAATGCATCGTTGGTCAAAAGATTCAGGTACGGCTCCTCGAGTTTTTCCAGAACCGATTCCACTTCAGAGAGGATCTCTTCATTCATAAGAGAATAGATGTTATCCCCCTCTGTTGTGACTTTTTTACTCTTCATGTTCTCGGTGACATATCGCTGCATTGCCATGCGATAGCTCTTTTCACTTCCCGAGAGCATGATCCCGTAGCCGGGTTTTCTGATGATATCCAGATGACACTCGCCTGCCCATTCACTGATAGCTTCAAGGTCAGTGCTGATGGTGGCTTCGCTTACTCCGAACATATCGCTGTAGTAAAATAGCTTTTGAGGCTCACGGTTTCTAAGAAGCTCGAGCTTAAGAAGATTCCTTCTCTGATCCTTATCGGATATCACCTGTTCTTTTCGGGCTCTGATGATCTTAAGAAGTTCTTCCTTCTTATCCTCATCCCCGATTATCTGGGAGCCTTCCCCCTTTTTTCTTACCAGGGTCAGATCATAACTCTTTAGAATACCCGAGATGTAATCCGCTTCCCTTAAAATAGTGCGCTTGCTTACACCCAGAGCATCAGCGACTTCTGAATCCGTCGCCGGCTGCTCTGCTTCCAACAAATATATTAAGATCTGTTTTATTCGCGGTGTAAGTTCCATTTAATCTCCGTCTTATGCCTTGAGTTCCTCAGCGAGCTGATCATACTCAGGAGCAGACATGAAGTTGCTGATTGTTATCAGTCTTGCGTTTGGAGCACTCTTTTTTGCTCTTGCTGCAAGATCCTGATGAGTTACTACTATCTGTGTGCCTTCAGGAATCTCAGAAACTGAAGCATGTGTTACTTCAACATCTCTTCTTCCCACATCGGCAAGTTTCTTTCTGAGAACTGTTGCTCCCATTGCTGATGATCCCATTCCTGCATCACAGGCAAACACGATGCGCTTGATATCTGAAGCTGCAGTATTTACAAGTGTATCAGCTACAGTCTTTACCTCGCTTGCTGCAACGCCTTTGGACTGAGCCTTCATTTCCTTCATCTGAGATGTTGACTCCTCAAGGCTCTGCTTTGAGTTTGAAAGCTTGATGATAGGAGCTGCGATAACAAATGAAACAGCTGCTGCAACTACTACTGAAAGAAGAACCATGAAGGTTGATCCCTTAGGTGCCATTCCAACATAAGCAAAGATTGATCCGGGTGATGGAGGTCCTGCAAGACCAAGCTTAAATGCTGTGTTGAAGATCATAGCTGCTACTGATCCACCGATTGTTGCAAGGAGAAGAAGTGGATTCATAAGTACATATGGGAAGTAGATCTCGTGGATACCACCAAGGAGATGTACGATAAGTGCTCCCGGAGCTGAATCCTTTGTAACCTTATCCTTAGCAAAGAGCCAGTAAGCAACAAGTACGCCTGTGCCTGCGCCTGGGTTTGTCTCGATCATGTAGAAGATTGACTTTCCGGCCTGGCTAACCTGCTCTGCTCCAAGAGGAGTGAAGATACCGTGGTTAATAGCGTTGTTAAGGAAAAGAACCTTAGCAGGCTCAACAAATATTGAAACAAGAGGCAGAATGCTGTGGCTTACAAGGAAGTCAACACCACC
>JAFSTR010000065.1 GCA_017445665.1 Butyrivibrio sp.
GCAGGTACAGGAACGTTATCGTCCTGAATGAAATCACCAAGATGTGAATCTTCCTCTTCACCGATAGGAGTCTCTAAGGATACAGGCTCCTGGGAGATCTTAAGGATCTCACGAACACGCTCTACAGGAAGGTTCATCTCTTTTGCAACTTCCTCGGGAAGTGGCTCACGTCCAAGTTCCTGAAGGAGCTGTCTGCTTACACGGATGAGCTTGTTGATAGTCTCAACCATGTGTACAGGAATACGGATAGTTCTGGCCTGATCGGCGATGGCTCTTGTGATGGCCTGTCTGATCCACCATGTAGCATATGTTGAGAACTTGAATCCCTTTCTGAAATCGAACTTCTCAACAGCTTTGATAAGACCAAGGTTACCTTCCTGGATAAGATCAAGGAAGAGCATTCCTCTTCCGACATATCTCTTTGCAATACTTACAACAAGACGAAGGTTGGCTTCTGCAAGGCGCTTTTTAGCCTCATCACCCTCGTAGATGATCTGCTTGAGCTCTTTCTTCTTGGCATCTGAGAGCTTGTTCTTGCCTTCATCATCAGCAAGAGTCTTCTCGGCATCAAGACCTGCCTCCATAGCCTTTGCAAGGTCAATTTCCTGCTCAGCTGTAAGAAGCGGAACCTTACCGATCTCCTTGAGGTACATTCTTACAGGATCCTCGATGCTGATTCCATCGGGAACTGACAGATCGATATTCTCCATATCAACCTCATCCTCTTCTGATATGAGCATGTCATCATCATCGGGAGGAAGATCATCTACATCATCGGATACACGAAGAACATCAATTCCGGAATTCTCCAAAACCTCAAGTACGTTATCAAGCTGTTCCTCGTTAAGTCCCATGTCTGCAAAGAAGTCGCTGATCTCTGCATACTCAAGAACGTTTTTCTTCTTCTTGGCAAGGGCAAGAATCTCTTTTATCTTCTGGGAAAAGAGCTCTTTGGTTGCCTCGTCGAGTTCGCCGTCAGCTGCATTAACTTCAGGCTCAGCCTTAGCTGCCTTAGCTTTTTTGGTCTCCTTTACTGACTCAGCTGCTGCAGCCTTTTTGGTTGTCTTCTTGGCAGGAGCTTCCTTAGCGGCAGTTTCCTTCTTGGCTGTCTCCTTCTTAGCGGGAGCTTCCTTTTTAGCTGTTTCCTTCTTGGCAGGAGCTTCCTTGGCTGCAGTTTCCTTCTTGGCTGTCTCCTTCTTGGCAGGCTCCTTCTTAGCTGTCTCTTTTTTAGCAGGAGCTTCCTTGGCTGCTGCCTTGGTACTCTTTGCTGCAGCTACCTTAGTTTTCTTCTCTGTTTCCTTAGCGGTCTCTTTCTTAGTTGCCATTTTATTCTTCCTTTTCTTTTAGATAGATTCTTTCATTTCAGTCATCCGGGGAAATGTCGGCGTGAGCCAGCTTCTCCAGATCTTTCTTGCCCTGGATGGTCTTCATAAGATACTGCGGATCATCCGGTGACAAGAGTTTTTTCTGTCTCTCATATCCCGCCTGTTTAACGGCGTAGATAATGTCGTGAAAGGCTTTTCGTCTCTGATCAGGTGTCTCAATATCCACAAGATTAGTGTTGAACATTTCGGCTACCTGCCGGTGTTGTTCTTCGTCAGTGAACCTGTCAATGACTGCTGCCGGTGAGAAGCTTCCGCTCTCCATTCCGGCAAAAAGCTCTTTTGCAACGCTTCTATATAGATCATCTGAGAAATCCTCAGGCGTTACCCATTTGGTGATCTTGGGAAGGATCCCCGGTTCATCGGTGAGCCAGGTAAGAAGAAGTCTCTGGTTCTTCCTTGCTCCGTCCTCGGGAGTCTTCTTAATCGCGGCTCCGGACTTAGGCTTATCTTCAGCCCTCACCGTAACTCCCTTGGCTGCAGTGGCTGTGACGAGCCTTCTCAGGTCATCAACTGCAATACCGTATCTTGCAGCCGTTGCCTCGATGTAATTCTCCCTCTCAACGGCCTCTTCAAATTCGCAGAGCATTGCGGCAAGCTTTCTGTGGAACTCGGTCTTGGAAACCGGATCTGACATATCATGCCTTGCCTCTTCCACTCTTGCTTCAAAGAAAAACGGATTCTCTGCCTTTTTGATTCTCTCTTCAAAGGCATCCCTTCCGAGGTTCTTGATAAACTCATCCGGGTCCTTGTAGGGACGAAGGTCAAGCACCTTACCCTTGAGGCCGACTTCCTTCAAAATGCCGATGCCCCTGAGGGCGGCCTTGGTCCCGGCTTCATCGCTGTCGTAGGATAAGACCACGGTGTCGGTATATCTCTTGAGTATCATGGCCTGTCCCATGGTAAACGCTGTTCCCAGGGAAGCCACCGCCATGTCAAAGCCCGCCTGATGCATGGCTATGACATCCATATATCCCTCGCAGATTATCATGTAACCTGCTCTTGAACTCTTGGCATAGTTAAGTCCGAAGAGATTCCGACTCTTATCGAATATGGCGGTCTCCGGTGAGTTTAAGTACTTGGGCTTACCATCGCCCATGACTCTTCCGCCAAAGCCTATGACCTTGCCCTGAGCATCGGATATCGGGAACATGACTCTGTTCCAGAACTTATCATGTGTTCCCCTCTGCTCATCAAAGGATGCAAGACCCGCCTCAATTATCAGCTTATCCTCAAAGCCCATCTGCCTGAGATATTTGACCAGATCGTCAGAAGTCACATTGGCATATCCAAGGCCGAAATGCTTCATAGTATCATCCGTAAGCTCTCGCCCTTTAAAATACTCCATGCCCTTTTGACCGCTCTGGGACCGAAGGTTTCTGTAGTAGTACTTGGCAGCCTCCCTGTTGATATCAAGAAGGGTCTGCCTCTTATCTCTCATGGCCCTGGCCTGCGGCGAATCATCCGCCTCAGGGAGCTTGATCCCTGCTCTCTCGGCCAGCTGCTGCAGAGCTTCAGTAAATGTTAAGTTGTCATACTTCATTAAAAAGCTGATCACGTTGCCACCGGCTCCGCAGCCAAAGCAGTGAAATATCTGTTTGCTCTGTGACACGGAAAAAGAGCCGGATTTCTCATTGTGGAAAGGGCAAAGGCCGAAGTAGTTGGCCCCCTTTTTCTGAAGATGGACGTACTGTCCAACCACATCCACAATGTCATTGCGCGATCTGACTTCCTCTATGATGTCGTCTGAATATCGCAATTTAGTCTCCCCAAAATTCTGTTATAAAACGGCCCAGGAGTGCGGTACGAATACCTCTTCAAAGACTGCAACGGCATATCTGTCAGTCATTGAGCTGACGTAGTCGCAGACTATTCTCTCCCCGGTAGCCTCTCCCCTGTCCCTCATATCCTTAAGATACTCAGGCAAAAGATCCTGATGATCAATGTAATACTGATAGAGGAATTTGATCATATCCTCCACCTTGCCTTCCTGCCCCTTGGCAACAGGATTGGTGTAAACCCTGTCAAACATGAATCTGCGGAGCTTATGAAAGGCATCGTATACCTCATCAGACATCCTTATATCGTCTCTGTCCATACTGGTGGCTATTATGTCGTGAATAAAGGTATCCAGCCACTCACCGTTGGTATGGCCGATCACTCTGGCCAGATCCTCCGGAACATCACTCTCGGTGATGATACCTCCTCTTATTGCATCGTCCATATCATGATGCATATAAGCGATCTTATCGGAAAGACGTACCACCTTACCCTCAAGTGTACCGGGCGTAAGCTCCATCTCATGGTTAATGATACCGTCTCTGACTTCCCAGGTAAGGTTAAGTCCCTTTCCATAGTTCTCAAGCTTCTCAACTATGCGAAGACTCTGCTCGTTGTGCTTAAAGCCTTCAGGGCACACAGCATTAAGTGCCCTCTCGCCTGCATGTCCGAAAGGTGTATGACCAAGATCATGTCCCAGAGCTATAGCCTCCGCCAGATCCTCATTGAGCATCAGTGCCTTGGCAATTGTCCTTGCATTCTGGGATACCTCAAGGGTGTGAGTCATTCTGGTCCTGTAGTGATCGCCGTCGGGCGACAAAAAGACCTGGGTCTTGTCCTTGAGCCTTCTGAATGACTTGGAATAAAGTATCCTGTCACGGTCTCTCTGGAAGCAAGGCCTGATGTCACAATCCTTTTCTTCTTTTTCACGTCCCTTGGAATTCATGCTGAGAGTAGCATGCCTGCTTAAGATTCTGGTCTCTCTGTCTTCAAGTTTTTCGCGAATTTTCAAATGCTGTTCCTCTGTCCGTGTTTGATTTATGAGGGTCTTCCTGAAAAAAAGACCCCACATCAGTACTATTCGACGTGGGATCTCAAAATCCTTTTTTCTAAAATTAAATTTTTTAAAATTTAGTGGAATCACCTGTTCCACTCGCCCAGGCGGCTCTGATACTGGTCATTTATCCATTTTACTGCCTCTTCAAGACCTTCCTGTGAAACTTCAAAGTGTTCACTGGTCATAAGTGACGGATCAGTTTTGCCATAGGCATTGGGTTCAGGCCATACGGTAGCCATAAGTGTGGCCGGGCTCCTCTGGTCAATGGGAGTGAACTTGACGTTTTCAAGCGGCTCTCTTGCCAGGCGGTACCTCATGCCCTTGTGGCTTCCAAAGTATGCCTCTCCGTATTCATAATGACTTAAATTAAAAAATGATGAAATTTCTATTTCCATATCCTGTATCAGACCTCAAGCTTACCTGTCTCTGTACTGTTCACAACATAATAGTCAGCAATCATCTGAATTTGTTAAAAAAGCTTGCCATCGGTCCTACAGTGTCCTGAAGATCCCCTATAGCTTTATTAAGTCCTTCAAAATCAATATCAGCCATATTAGTGACTGCCTCAGTAAGAGCTTCCGAGTTCTCACCCACAAGCTTATTGAGGTTCTTGCTGGCATCGGTCATCTCGTCGACCATAACATCTACATTAGCTATGGCAGCTTCAGCATCCGAAGCGACCTTATTGATAGTGCTGAGAGTGGCTGAGATCTGTGGCACAAGGATCACTGCCGTTATCAGAACCACTACAAATGTAGCAACAACAGCCATTGCCGACAGTCTCTGCCAGAAGAGATGTTTTTTGTCAACCTTGAGCATCTCAGCGTTACCGTTAACAGTAATATTGGTATTCTCGTTAGTTCCTTCCATAACCCCCTCCTTGTTAAAAGAAATCTAACCTAAGTATACACCATTTTCATTCCCTTTTAGCCAAGGGATTTATGATATTCCTGAAGTGAACTGATATTGCCGGCTCCGTTTTCTTTTACCTGACGAACTCCCTCTGCGGCGGCCTTAGCAGCAGCAACGGTTGTGATATAAGGAATTCTTGCCTTGATGGCAGCTCTTCTGAGATATCCGTCGTCATGCTCAGTATATTTGCCTATAGGAGAGTTGATGACCAGCTGAACATCGCCGTTTTTGATGATGTCCTCTACGTTAGGTCTTCCGCCCTCGAAGTTCTTGTTTATCCTTGTTGCCTCAATTCCGGCTCCGACAATAGTCTCGTAGGTCTTGCCTGTTGCATAGATCTTAAAGCCGTCCTCAGCAAAGCTCTTTGCAATCCCCACAGCTTCGGGCTTGTCCTCTTTGTTAAGGGAAATAAGCACTGCGCCCTTTAAAGGAAGTGCTGAGCCTGCTGCCTCGTAAGCCTTAAAGAAAGCTTCTCCCGTGGTCTTTGCAAGTCCGAGGACTTCTCCCGTTGATCTCATCTCAGGTCCCAGAACAGGGTCTACCTCAGGGAACATGTTGAACGGGAATACTGCCTCTTTTACTCCGTAGTATGGAGGCTCACCCTCCTTCTTGCTGTCAATAAGCCCCTGTACCGGTGAAGGTCTTCCTGTGAGCTGAGATGTGATGATGTCTGTAGCAACAGGAACCATCTTGATCCCGCAAACCTTTGAAACAAGCGGAACTGTACGGGATGCTCTGGGGTTAGCCTCAAGAACATAAACAGTGTCATCCTCAATGGCATACTGCATGTTCATAAGACCTACAACATTCATCTCAACAGCGATCTTTCTGGTGTACTCTTCAATGGTCTTAAGGTTCTTTTCCGAAATGTGCTTGGAAGGTATGATGCATGCCGAATCACCGGAATGGATCCCGGCAAGCTCAATGTGCTCCATAACTGCAGGAACAAAGGCTGCCTTGCCGTCACTTATGGCATCTGCCTCACACTCAAGCGCATTGTGAAGGAATCTGTCGATGAGGATAGGTCTGTCAGGTGTTACACCTACAGCTGCCTTCATGTAGCCTTCCATGGAATCCTCATCCCTTACGATCTCCATTCCGCGTCCGCCCAGGACGAAGGAAGGACGAACCATTACTGGGTATCCGATCCTTGCAGCTATTGTCTTGGCCTCTTCAACGTTTGAAGCCATTCCCGACTCTGCCATAGGGATTCCCAGCTTGTCCATCATGATGCGGAACTGATCTCTGTCCTCAGCAAGATCGATAACTTCAGGTGTTGTTCCGAGGATATTTACGCCCTCTTCCTTGAGCTTGGCCGCAAGGTTAAGAGGTGTCTGTCCGCCGAACTGAGCGATAACGCCAAGGGGCTTCTCCTTGCGGTAGATCTGGAGTACATCCTCAAGGG
Organism: Butyrivibrio sp.; assembly: GCA_017445665.1. Classification (GTDB taxonomy): domain Bacteria; phylum Bacillota; class Clostridia; order Lachnospirales; family Lachnospiraceae; genus Butyrivibrio. The sequence goes on from JAFSTR010000065.1 coordinate 6,536, forward strand.
TAAGAGGCTCAAAGTAGAGCTTGTCTGAGGTATCATAGTCGGTTGATACAGTCTCAGGGTTACAGTTTACGATAATTGTCTCAAAGCCGAGCTTCTTGAGGGCAAGGCTTGCATGTACGCAGCAGTAATCGAACTCGATACCCTGACCGATCCTGTTAGGGCCTCCGCCCAGGATCATTATCTTCTTATTATCCGCGTCATCTGAGAGCTTCATAGGGTTCTCAAGTGCGCTTTCCTTCTGATAGGTTGAGTAGTAATAAGCACTTCCGTCGGTGCCGTATACGTGAACACCGTCCCAGCACTCGGTAAGACCGGCATTTTCTCTTCCTGCCCTTATGTCATCCTCTGATACAGAAAGGACCTTTGCAAGATATTTATCTGAGAATCCGTCTTCTTTGGCTTTGATAAGGTCAGCGCTTTCCGGAACCTTACCGTTATATTTTGTCAAAAGAGCTGTTTCCTCATCCACAAGCTCTTTTATCTGGCTCACAAAGTACTCCTTGACCTTGGTGATGTCGCAGAGTTCCTCTACTGTAACGCCCTTCTTCATTGCTTCATACATAAGGAAGTATCTCTCTGATGAAGCATCCTTGAGGCGCCTTAAAAGCTCTTTTACCGGCATCTCTTCAAACTTCTCTATGCAGCCAAGGCCAAAGCGGTCCTTCTCAAGAGATCTGATGGCCTTCTGGAAGGCTTCCTTGAAGTTCTTGCCGATGCTCATTACTTCTCCGACGGCTCTCATCTGGGTTCCCAGCTTGTCCTCTACGCCGTGGAATTTCTCAAATGCCCAGCGGGCGAACTTAACAACCACATAGTCGCCGTTTGGTACGTATTTATCAAGGGTTCCAAACTTGGAATCCGGAAGTTCGGAGAGGGTAAGTCCTGTTGCAAGCTTGGCTGATACGAGGGCAATCGGGAAGCCTGTAGCCTTGCTGGCAAGGGCTGATGAACGGGAGGTTCTGGGGTTGATCTCGATAACGACGATACGTCCGGTCTTGGGATCATGGGCAAACTGAACGTTGGTACCACCGATAACTCCGATGTGCTCAACGATCTTGTAGGCCTGTCTCTGAAGCTCTTTCTGAAGGTCCTCAGATATTGTGAGCATAGGAGCTGTACAGAAGGAATCTCCGGTGTGAACACCGACAGGATCTACGTTTTCGATAAAACAAACTGTGATCATGTTGTTGTCCTTATCGCGGACAACCTCAAGCTCAAGCTCTTCCCATCCAAGGATCGACTCCTCAACAAGGACCTGATGGATGATTGATGCCTGAAGGCCACGGGAACATACTGTCTGAAGCTCTTCTTTGTTGTAGACAAGTCCGCCGCCGGCTCCGCCCATGGTATATGCGGGACGAAGTACTACGGGGTATCCCAGCTCATCTGCCTCTGCAAGAGCCTCTTCTATGCTGTAACATGCCTTGGATCTTGCCATTTCAATACCAAGCATGTCCATTGTCTTTTTAAATTCTGTTCTGTCTTCGCCACGCTCAATAGCGTCAACCTGAACACCTATAACTTTTACGTTGAATTTGTCGAGAATACCGGCCTTATATAACTCAGAACATAGATTAAGGCCTGACTGACCACCAAGATTAGGTAGAAGAGCATCCGGCCTTTCTTTTTCAATAACTGCAGCAACACGGTCCACATTAAGAGGCTCA